>NZ_JAAHHE010000592.1:0-2937 GCF_010692525.1 Moorena sp. SIO3B2 | reverse complement strand
GCCCCTGCTATCTTGAGAACAGCTTCTGATTTCACCTGAGAACTGTTGATCAAGCTTTTAATTGCTGACTTGAGTGCCTGTTCGTCCACCGTTGCTGGCATCAGAGCTAAAGGACGATTAGCCTTCAGTTGCAGAAAACTTCCATAGGCACGCTCACTGGCTGGATGAATCAGAACAAAGCTCCAAGGGTTCTCTAAGGCTTCAGCATTGTAAGCCCAGGACACAGGCTCAGCTCCAGCTTTTATTTCAGCTATTTTGTTAATCAGTCTTAAATTATACTGATACTCCCATGAGAGCACTATCGGTACAGACTTATGCTCAAACTTGTGCTCAAGTTTCTCTGAGGGGATTTCAGGTGGTATAGAAATCTCTTGTGAAGGATCTAGTCTAGTCTCAAAAGGATTAAAAACAGGCAGATGGCCTACTCGCTGCTCATAGTCCTCCATCCAGCTCAGGATTTTCCAGAGACTATCTGCCCCCTGACAGAGGAAATAACGATACACTGAAAGGGGTCTTCCCCCATCATCCCTACCCCGACTCACCACTGCCACCACTGACCAATCCGGTATACAAGAATCGGGCTCTCCTGGCACAACTCGACCAATTACTGCTGGCTGGTTACTATTAGCACCCTCAACTACAGCAAATCGTTTATTAGCGATCGCGCGCTCCACCGTATAGGGAATCTGGGGTAAAGTGGCATTCATGTACCGTCCAGTAAAGCCTCTGGATATCCAGCCCCCATCTGGGGTGATCTCAGCCTTGATACCAGTGCTAAATTCGTAAATTTCAACAGTAATAGTATTAGAATTACCATTAAAAGAGTCCATTGTTTTACTCCTGGTCTAATTTTCTATGCCGTTGGCCAGTACAAAGCCAGTAGATCGGAGCTACTAAGCCAAAGGGTTTCCAACCCTGGGGATTTTTCACGATTGATTCCTTAATTCCCTCACGGTCTCGACTAATACGCCTCATGTTTGGTTCTGGATGGCGCTCCCCCAACATGCCAAAAGCCGAGGTGGTGAAGCAATCAATGCTTCCAGGTCCCGATTGCTCCCAAGCCTGCAATCTTTTCATAACTTCAGGAAAGCGAGCGGTTGCTACATACGTAGGTTTATGGCGATTGACCCATAACTTAGGCTGTTCGCACTTAGTCAGAACTAGGGCAATGCGCCGGTTGATCACCCCTGTTTCTGCTCGGTCTAGTGCGATCAAAAATTTATCCAGACCATTGGCATACTCTCTGTCTTTGCGATGAGCTAAGCCATCAACCAGTAACATAATGCCGTTGGCTTGGACCGCATCTTCTAGGTAATCCCGAAGCAAGGGCGTACCTGATTGGTACAAAACATCTTGGAAAAACTCTCCAGAATAGTCTTTACAATTTATGTTGAGCCTTACCAAAGAGGAACCTAAGCTGGTCTTCAGCCGCCGCCAGGAAAACTGGTCTTTGAGAACTATCTCGATACTATAATCTTTAACTTCATCGGCATTAGCATCCAAGGGAGTGCCTTCTAACTGCTCCCCTTGTTCTAAAATTTTCTTGGCTTTCTCGATTAGTGCTTCCCCATCTTCATTAATTGGTGTTACTGTCTGCACTGGACTGGTGGAGGGGTCAGCTCCAGGCCAACGAGCCAAGGCAGCCATGTAGGTAGTTTTGCCAGATTTACGGTCTCCAATCACCCGCACACTAGCACTCAGTTGTGCTGGTTTAGGCAGGATTTTTTTCCCTAACTTGTTTTTTCCTAACCACTTATTAAACATTGACTCCTATCCTGTTGCCTGTACTGAGCCAATAAAGGGGAGAAAATATACTATAGGGTTGCCATTTATCAGGGTCTCTCAGCACTGACATTTCTCCATCCCATCCTGGTTCATTGATACGATTAGGTCTGGGGTCATTTCGACCCAAAACCCCAAAGGTTGATAAAGCAAAAAAGCGCAAGTTTTCTGGTGCAATCTCCGATTGAAGCAATAATTTAGTTTGTCGTAAATGCACATCAAACAAGTCAACTCCTGGATCAAGCCTGCCCGGCCACAGTTCCCCTCGTTCACATTTAGTGATGGCCACCGCTACCCGTAAGTCTTTGGTTCTTTCATAGAAATCGAGTTTTTGAGTAAAAACCCTCAATTTTTGAGCGTAATACTCATCACTATTTCCTTGCCACCCAGTCAGGAAAATTAAACATCCCCCTACATCCTTACTTAAGAATTCTTGAAATAAATCTTCGTGTTTATGGTATATAAAGCCTGATTCTAATTCGTCAAAAAGTTCTCCAGCAGCATCTTTAACAACTAGGTTAATCGTTTCGTTCTTATGCAGCTTTCTCTTCACTTCGATCTGAAAGGAGTAAACAGGTAAATCACTAACCCCTCCTAAAGGAAGTCTTGTGCCTTCTAAGGAATCTCCTGACAGGATTATATTTCTAGCTTGTTCAGCAAGATGTCTAGCATCTTCATTCAAGGGGTGGACGGTAAACATCTTCTGGTTAAAAGCCATTTTTCGCTCGGACCAATAAGCCAAACCAGCTAAATAAGTGGTTTTTCCTGATTTTCGCGGACCAATGACAAAGATATTTCCCATCTTGTAATTCCTCTCTTAACGTAAGCATTCAGCGGTCAGCGGTCAGCGGTCAGCGGTCAGCGGTCAGTAGACGTAACTAAGATTAAACAAAGCTTAGGTGTTTTATTTTAAAGGGTTTGTTCAGCGTGCAGATCACCTGATAACTGATAACTGATAACTGATAACTGATAGCTAATAGCTGATAGCTGATAGCTGATAACTGAAGCTGATAGCTGATAGCTGATAACTGAAGCTGATAGCTGATAGCTGATAGCTGATAGCTGATAGCTGATAGCTGATAGCTGATAACTGATAGCTTACCTCCTAACTAGCAAGAAAGCTGGCTAAATAAATCCAGGGTAGTTCTAACAGAG
>NZ_JAAHHE010000591.1:0-2938 GCF_010692525.1 Moorena sp. SIO3B2 | reverse complement strand
CAATTTACTGGACTTAACCAGTGCTCAAGGTGCAGCAATTTGTTTTGGGGATAATTTTACGGTTATTGGTGAAACCCCTAGTGAAGAAGACCTGAAGTTTTTGGTGCAATGGCTGAAACAGAATGTTAATCAAGAGGTTTTCTATACTGATTCTCTGCCTCGCATTTATCCTGATGCACAACGGTTTAAAGATATTGGTAGTGGCCTGCTAGCCATCCCCATTTCCAAGAGAAACTATGTACTGTGGTTCCGATCAGAGGTGATTCAAACGGTTAATTGGGGGGGTGACCCCAATAAAGCCTTTGAAACAACCCACACAGAGGGGACTTTGCAACTGTCGCCCCGTAAATCCTTTGAACTATGGAAAGAAACCGTTCGCTTAACCTCTTTACCCTGGAAACAGGTAGAAATTAAGACAGCACTGGAACTGAGGAAAGCACTGATTAATATTGTTCTGCGCCAAGCTGATGAATTGGCTCAATTGGCTCAGGATCTAGAACGTTCCAATGCTGAACTGAAAAAGTTTGCTTATGTGGCATCCCATGACCTGCAAGAACCCCTGAATCAAGTGGCGAATTATGTGCAGCTTTTAGAAATGCGCTATAATGACAAGCTTGACGAAGATGCCAGCGAGTTTATTACCTTTGCGGTTGAGGGAGTCAGCCTCATGCAAACCCTAATTGATGATGTGTTGGCTTACTCGAAAGTCGATTTGCAGGGCATTGAGTTTAAACTGACGGAAGTGGAAACGGCCTTAGACCATGCTCTGGCTAATTTGCGGGGACGCATCCGTGAAACTGGAGCAGTGATTACCCATGACCCCTTCCCAACAGTTATGGCTGATAGCACCCAGTTGATGCAACTGTTCCAGAATTTAATCGGTAATGCGATCAAGTTCCGCAGTGAACAGCCACCGGAAATCCATGTGGGGGCAAAACGACTCGAAGATTCATGGCTATTTTCAGTGCAGGATAATGGCATTGGCATTGAACCGCAGTTTAGCGATCGCATTTTCGTGATCTTCCAACGTCTGCACACCCGGGATGAGTATCCTGGCACAGGTATGGGTTTGGCTATATGTAAAAAGATTCTGGAGTGCCACCGGGGCAAAATTTGGGTAGAGTCAGAACTAGGTCACGGTGCCACCTTCTATTTTACAATTCCAGTAAGGGGACGCGAGCGTGAGCGTAGAAACGGAGGTGTAACTATGAGCATTTAATCTTATCAAACCTTGTCATACCTTTACAAATATGTAAGTATAGATTTGTAAAGGTTAAGCTGTTATGAAAAAATATGTCACCCCAAAAGAGGCAGCCCAATATTACGGTGTCTCCATTACAACACTCAGGAGATGGGATAAAGACGGAAGACTTGACAGCATCAGGACTCAAGGGAATCAAAGAAGGTTTTGTGTTGAAGGACAACACACGCAGAGTAAGCCCATTGTCGCTTATGCAAGAGTCTCTACACACTCCCAACGAGACGACCTTGATCGACAAGCTGAATTTTTACGGTCAAAATACCCAAACGCTGAAGTTATTTCAGAAGTTGGATCGGGACTCAATTTTAAACGGCGAAAGTTTCTCAAAATATTGGAACGAATATACAGCTGTGATATCTCGGCATTTGTCATTGCATACCCAGATAGAGCAGTCCGATTTGGATTTCCGTTACTTGAATGGTTGTGCCAAAAAAGTGGAGTTAAACTCTTGGTTCTCAATGAACGTAAATTATCCCCAGAGCAAGAACTCGTCGAAGATATCTTGTCCATCCTCCACTGTTTCTCTGCTAGGCTTTACGGACTCCGAAAATACCAAAAACAAGTCACGAAAGCGGTACAAGAAAAAACCTCGGAATCAGACGGTGAAGTTGACACCCAACAGTGTCTCAAAGATCAGGGTGTTTCCGTCTAAAGAACTTCATAAAATCTGGAAAACTTGGCTTAATGCTTATCGTTGGATCTATAATTGGTCAGTAGCCATGCTTAAAAACGGTTATAAAGGTAGTGCTTATGATTTACAAAAACTAGCGAGAAAAGTTGATAGACCAGATTGGGTAAACCAACTTCCAGGTCATCAATTACAAGAAGCAGTAGCCGATGCAATTGATAGTTTCAAGCAAGCCAAAGCCAATCAGGGTTATGTTAAGTTTAAATCTTGTCGAGAAACAAGGCAAGTTATTAAATTTAAAGCGGGAGACTTCAAAAAAAAATGCTGGTACCCAACAAAAGTAAAAGGCTTGTCTTATCGTTCACCTCAAGGTTTCCCTGAAGAATGCATATATGGAACTCAGTTAGTATGGATTAAAGGGAAATGGTACGGGATTTTTCCGGAATATATTGAACCTATCCCTACTGCTCAGGATAAAGTAATAGCTTTAGACCCAGGCGTTAGAACATTTATTACCGGTTTTGATGGTAAAACTTATGTAGAAATAGGTTCTGGTGATATTGGCAGGATTCAAAGACTCTGTCAGCAACTAGATCGGTTGATGAGTCGTATTGACTTAAGCTCTGCAAAAAGACAGAGACGAGCAATGAAAAATGCTGCTCATCGTTTACGCCAAAAGATTCAAAATCTAATCAAGGACTGCCATAACAAGTCAGCTTCTTTCCTTGTCAATAATTACAAGCTTATCTTTTTACCAACGTTTGAGACATCTGTGATGGTAGTAAAGTCAGCTAGGAAATTAAACAAGAAAACAGCTCGTAACATGCTCACTTGGAGTCACTACAAGTTTCGCCAGCACTTAACTCAAATGGCAGATCGTCATGATGTTTTGGTTGTCTTAGTTAACGAATCTTACACCAGTAAAACTTGCCCAGAATGTGGTCAAATTCACGAAAAATTAGGCGGCAGTAAAAAATTCCAATGCCCAAAATGTGGCTTCTCTTTACCACGGGATTGGAATGGCGCGCGGAACATAATGATCCGCGCTT
>NZ_JAAHHE010000590.1:0-2944 GCF_010692525.1 Moorena sp. SIO3B2 | reverse complement strand
GTTTCCATCAAGGTTTTCACCACATACTCCATAGAGTTGAAGTCATCATTATGGAGCAATACGCGATAGCGAGGCGCGTGTTTACGAACTGTTGAACGCTTCTCAATGGTTTCGACTGACAAAGCTTGTCCCTCTCTATTTTAGATGTTTACACAAACTCTCCATTATATACTGCCATTAGTCTAACATCAGACATCTGGCAGGGAGCGCTATGATCAAAAAGTTAACATTACTTAATAGTTTACCGTGACTACCCAGGTAATTGCTACCCCTTCTAATACTCCCATCCCTGGAACTTACTGGCAGTGGCGGGGGGAATCTATATATTATGTACAGGCTGGACAGAAGCAATCAGGATACCCACCGTTACTATTAATTCACGGATTTGGGGCATCTACAGACCACTGGCGCAAAAACATTGCTCAATTGAGTCAGCATTTTGAAGTTTGGGCGATTGACTTGTTGGGGTTTGGACGTTCTGGTAAACCAGATGGGGAGTACAGTGGCAATTTGTGGCGAGACCAATTGGATGATTTTATTACAGAGGTGATTGGTCAACCAGTAGTCTTAGCTGGAAACTCCTTGGGGGGTTATTCAGCTTTGTGTGTGGCTGCACAGCGTCCTAGCTCCGCCGCAGGTTTAGTATTGCTCAATAGTGCTGGACCGTTTAGTGATACTCAACCTGTTACTAAGGTCAATCCTGTTAAAAAAGTTCTCAATAACGTAACCAAATCAATTTTTCTACAACCTTGGGCAAGTTTCCTGTTATTCCAGTACCTGCGGCGACCGTCAATCATTCGCAAAACCCTCCAGAAGGTTTATCTTGACCAGGATGCAGTAACGGAACAGTTAGTAGACGAGATTTATCGCCCCTCTTGTGATCCTGGTGCTGCTCAGGTATTTGCTTCTGTGTTCAAGTCACCCCAAGGGGAAAAAGTCGATGTGTTGTTGGAACAGATGACTTGTCCGTTATTGATGCTATGGGGAGAAGGGGATCCTTGGATCAAGAGCAGAGAACGGGGAGCAAAGTTTAGGGAATATTATCCTCAGTTAACGGAATATTATCTACAAGCAGGACACTGTCCCCATGATGAGATACCAGAACAGGTGAATAATCTGATCAGGTCTTGGGTAATCGGTAATCGGTAATCGGTAATCGCTACAAGATTGAAAATTTATAGCACTACCCATTAAGGTGTTTGACATTGATACACCTTGAAAAAGGTGCGACCCGTGGGGAATTTAATAATTAGATGCGGGAACGAAGTTACCGCATTAAGAGGGTCGCCTTTATGGGTTACTGGCTATACGTAAAAGGGTTAAAACTTTTGTAATAAGGCGACCCTCTTCAAGATTTCCTCTCCGGAAAGCGCACCTAAGCTGTTGTAGTCAACTTTAGCATGCATGCCAGCCCCCCTTACGCGCGGGGGGTTAGGGGGGATTCCTCTTGCCTTGCGCGTAGCGCTATATTGCCCTATTCAGGACTGAGGAACTGACGCACTCAGGATTATGTCAAAGATTAACATAACTTAAACCCCATCAAAAACGCGATCGCTAACATCCAACTCCGATACTAAAAAAAAGACACCAAGTCCTGCCAGCAACCTGAACTAACTCGAAGGGAGACATGTCAATGAAAAGCACAGTAATGAAAATGTGGCTCGGTGCCTCAATTATTGCCGGTATCAGTGCGATCGCCACTACCCCAGCTGTTGCTGGAAGCCTCACAGGAGCGACCCTAATCGGTAGTGACTACCTCAAGATTGCATCTGACGGTACGAATACCTATATAGATCCAGGTGCTAGTTTGTCAACCCTCTTGCAAGGTGACGCTAGTGACCCTGGTGGAAACGTAGAGCTATTTGCCAGCAGTGAAACCCTGGAAAACTTCCAATTTTTCTTCTCTAACGATGTCACTAGCCTAACAGGTCAAATCGGTGGTAAGGACATCACCTTGAGCAGTCTGACATTCGCTGACTGGGCTACTGATTTTGGTGGCATCACCTTAGCTCAGAAGTGGTTCAGTGATGCCTTAACTGCAAACGGTCTTGTATCTTTGATTGGGTCAGGTCTAGATAATGTTCTGTATGGACAATTTTTCGGCAATGGAGGATTGCAACGATTTAGCGATCCCAATATTTCCTACCTCAACCAAGATGACACAACAGGCCTAATTACCATTGGGCTAGCAGGTCACTTTAATGCTAGAGATATGTTGGCAGAGATAATTCCTCCAGCCTTCGCTGGTTTCCTACCACCTAGTATACAGGCTAGTGAAATTGTCAAGGTTGAATACGATGGGAAAACCCAATACCTTTATGGTTTCGAGGCCACAGATTCTGGGCTGGTCAGCCTTGACGATAATAACGATTACACGTATTCTCACACAGGCAACTACCAACTGGCGTTCGGTGGCTCTCTTCCACCGCATTTATCGAACCCACAAGATGTGCCTGAATCCTCTACTTTGCTTGGTCTAATCGTTGTGGGTGGTTTGTTTACTGCTGGAGGGTTAGTGGACAGTAGGCAAAAGTATCACAAAGCTTGCCAAAAACTCAAGTAATTTGCTATACTTTAACTATGTTCTTAGTGCCACAACCTTGTCTCAATTAAATAAATTTCCCGAAAACCAAGGGTTTTGTAGTGACATTGGATCTGGTTTACGCACTTTTATGGCGCACGAGGAATATTTCTTCGTGAAGCGCGGAGATACCCCCTGGCGTTCGAATCAGCTGGCATTGGCGGGCTAAAGTTGATCTTGGTAGACTTTGGTAGCTAAAAAGTATCGGAAACTGCGAAAATCTCACTGTTAAGCGAAATAGTGAACAATTTTACTGAGAGGGGCGCACAACCAACCGTGCGCCCCTCTCAGTGATCAAGCAGTTCATGTAGGGTGGGCAGTGCACCAGACAGATAATCAAGCTTGCAAAGGGCGTTGCTAGGC
>NZ_JAAHHE010000059.1:0-31864 GCF_010692525.1 Moorena sp. SIO3B2 | reverse complement strand
CCTGCTACGTGACCGCAGTCCCGCGACCTACTCTCCCTGACCCCTGACCCCTGACCCCTGACCGCTGACCCCTGACCGCTGACCCCTGACCGCTGACCCCTGACCCCTGACCCCTGACCGCTGACCCCTGACCCCTGACCGCTGACCCCTGACCCCTGACCGCTGACCCCTGACCCCTGACCCCTGACCGCTGACCCCTGACCGCTGACCCCTGACCCCTGACCGCTGACCGCTGACCGCTGACCGCTGACCGCTGACCGCTGACCGCTGACCGCTGACCGCTGACCGCTGACCGCTGAATAAAGAATTCCTAAGCCAATCCTAAAATAGATCTAAAAGCTGACCGATAAACTTGAGTTTTGTGGCACGATAACTATCCTGACAAGAAAAAATAGCAACAGGATTTAGCCATGACTCTACGATTGGGGGATACCGTACCCGACTTTACTCAGAATTCCAGCGAAGGGGAGATTAATTTGTATGAATGGGCAGGAGATAGCTGGGTGGTGCTGTTTTCTCACCCAGCCGACTACACCCCAGTTTGCACTACCGAGTTAGGTATGGTTGCTAAACTCAAGCCCGAATTTGAGAAGCGCAATGTTAAAGTGCTAGCCTTGAGCGTGGATGATGTTGACTCCCACAAAGGCTGGATTGGAGATATCAACGAAACCCAGACAACAACGGTCAACTACCCGATTTTGGCGGATCCAGATAAAAAGGTGTCTGACCTTTACGATATGATCCACCCCAACGCTGACAATACCCTAACCGTACGCTCTGTTTTCGTCATCGACCCACAGAAGAAATTGCGGTTAGTGTTAACCTACCCTGCTAGCACCGGTCGTAACTTTGACGAAATCCTGCGAGTGATTGACTCCCTACAGTTGACCGATGACTATAAAGTTGCTACTCCCGTTAACTGGACAGACGGGGGTGACTGTGTTATTGTACCCTCCATCAAAGATCCAGAAGAGTTGAAGGAACGGTTTCCCAAAGGATATGAGGAAATTAAGCCCTATCTGCGGATGACACCCCAACCGAACAAGTGAAATAATTATCTAGTCTGAAGGATGAAGGATTAAGGATACTTCATCCTTCATTCTTTAGAATTTAGAATTTAGAATTTAGAATTTAGAATTTAGAATTTGTAATTTAAACTTGATTTAAATGGATATCAAAGCAGGTTTTGTTGATACAGTTGGTAATACACCACTTATTCGCTTAAACAGCTTTAGCGAAGAGACGGGTTGTGAAATTCTAGGGAAAGCCGAGTTTCTCAATCCAGGAGGTTCTGTAAAAGACCGAGCTGCCCTCTATATTATTAAAGATGCAGAAGAAAAAGGCTTACTAAAGCCTGGGGGTACAGTTGTTGAAGGAACCGCTGGCAATACGGGCATTGGTCTAGCCCATATCTGTAATGCTAAGGGATACAAGTGCCTGATTATTATCCCGGAAACTCAATCCCAAGAAAAAATGGATACCCTCAGAACCCTGGGAGCTGAAGTTCGCCCAGTGCCAGCAGTACCCTACAAAGACCCGAATAATTATGTAAAGCTTTCTGGACGCATTGCCCAAGAGATGGATAATGCCATCTGGGCGAATCAGTTTGATAATTTGGCAAACCGACAGGCTCATTATGAAACTACTGGGCCAGAACTGTGGCAGCAAACTGACGGGAAAATTGATGCTTGGGTCTCAGCAACTGGGACAGGTGGAACCTATGCAGGGGTAGCGATGTATTTGAAAGAAAAAAATCCTAACCTTCAATGTGTAGTGGCTGACCCCATGGGTAGCGGTTTGTACAGTTATGTCAAGACCGGTGAAATTAAACCGGAAGGTAACTCTATTACAGAAGGTATCGGTAACAGCCGTATTACTGGGAATATGGAAGAGGCTCCCATTGATGATGCCATTCAAATTGATGACCACGAATGTCTCCGGGTAGTTTACCAGCTGCTGAGCCGGGATGGATTATTTATGGGAGGGTCTGTCGGGATTAATGTCGGAGCTGCTGTTGCTCTGGCTAAACAAATGGGACCTGGTCATACAATTGTGACTGTACTTTGTGATGGCGGTGGTCGTTATCAGTCACGGCTATTCAATCAGGAATGGTTGGTATCTAAAGGACTTTCTGTGGGTGATTGCAGCTCTTGAGGAAAAAGGCTGAAGGGTCATTAATCTAGTCATCTTTGTAAGTATTCAGCCAATGGCAACGGGAAACGGGGAACAGGGAGCAGACAGAAATCCTTGACACTTATTACTAACTAATCTTTAAGCTTAACACAAATAAAAACAAATAAAAGTACCCTTTCGAGTACTGTCACAGATGCCAGCAAACTTGGTATTGTAATTGATATAGATCAATATCAAGCCTTGCTCTGTCAGCACCTTGAGCAACCTAGGCACCACGGATGTCCCTAAAAAGACACCTACACACACTGGTGCCAAGGCTTTTCACTTTGGAAAGACACCTCAAGTCAACTGAGCTTTTGGTTATAACTTGAACCATTACTCCTTCGCTCTCTGGGGCCTAGGGGCTGATAGCTGTTTGCAGAAAGTGTAGCATGGGCGTCGCGGGTTAGCTGACCGATCAAACTAGATCAGTGTCACAAATCAAGACTTAATTCTCATTATTTATTAAGAATAATGATGAGGCTTCTTCAAGAAAAACTGAAGTAAGAAGCCTGAACTTCGTATGTTGATTTTTCTAGAGGAAGTACACCAGATGCAAACCCAAGACCTCCTAAAATCCCCTAATCGTCAAAAATTTGATGCAGTAGTTGATTCTAGCTGGAAACAAAAAGAAAACTCTGAGGTATATACATTTATTAAACGCCAACTCAAGTACTTCAATCTTGAACAGGAACTTGATATAGGCCAGATACTTTTTGAGGGCTGTATTCGTGGCGTTAGCAAAATTGAATCTGGACAAGATATTCAAGACCCCTCAGACTGGCTAAAATCTACCTGCTTCTACATAATCCTAGACCATATCCGAATCACTTACGTCTACAGCAGTTCTGACTGGGAGCTAAGCACAGGCAATTGGGAGCAAGCATCCCAAGGGCACGCCATGGGCACCTACAACTAATGTGGCAACTAATGTGGCAACTACTGATGTGGTAATTCCTTGATGATCACAAGGGCTATAGTCATTAGGGTCAGCAAGGACAAATGTAAGTAGCGAGGCATACTAAAACACCGCTATGGAAAGATTTTTTATGCCAATTTGGCAACACAGCTCGGTAACCTCATTGTTTCATGGTTATACCCTTGATGAATTTATTTTACCCTACCTACTTATCAATGTCACAAATCGAGACTTAATCGTCACTAAGTGAGTAATAGTGATGATAAGTTTTATCAAATACAATTGAAAGTCAGGGGCATCATGTGCTTTTATTTTTCCCGAGGAACTACACTAGATGCAACCTAGAAAACCTCCAAAGTCCCCTAATCGTAAACAATTTGATGCCGCTGTTAATTCTCTTTTAAACCAAAGAAATAAATCGGGATTGTTTGCATTTATTGAATTTAGACTAAAGCAGTTCAATCTTGAACACAAATTTGATATCTTTGACATATTTATTGAAAGCTATATTCGCGGAGTTAGCAAAATTGAATCTGGACAACATATTGAAAATCCATCAGCTTGGCTAAGAACAACCTGCTTAAATGTGATTAGAGAGCATTTTGCTAAGAAAGGAAAGCATTGGAAAAAAGAACGTGAATTTAGCTCTATAGAATACCAGATTAGCTCTAATGATGCTTCCGATTATTTATCGGATCAATATGTCAAGGAAATACTGTCAGATATTAGACAACTAGTAAGTCCTCTAGATTTTGATATTTTTGTGTTACGAGTCATGGAGGAATTGTCCTGGATTGAAATTGAAGAACGCCTGAACTTGGCAAGTAATACAGCGTTGCGAAAACGATATCAGCGTATGAGGAAAGTTTTGAGAGATTATTTTTTTGATATCGACAACTCTATGCTCGAAGACTATGGCTTATCCTGAAGTAAGCATATGCGCTACGCGCACGCTACTTGAGGTGCCGTCAGCTGTCAGCCGTCAGCTAAAAGCTCACGGGTGCGCGTTCAGCCGTCAGCTGTCAGCCGTTAGCCGTTAGCCGTCAGCTTATTTTATTAAAAAGCACCTCAAGTAGCACCATCTGTAGCCCATAAGCTGATAGCTGATAGCACCTCAAGTAGCGTGCGCGTAGCGCTAATCGCTGATAGCTGATACGCGACACGCTGATAGCTTAGATTATTCTTAAAGATTTCCAGTGAAACAAGCAAATTTATGACGTAGAGTTTCACTGGTCTTAGGTGATTTCTGGGAAACAAAGATTTCTAAATACTCTTCTAACTTAGCGATTTGGTTTTTATAGGTATCAATATCATTGTCACTCAGCCAGCTAAATTGTTTAGCTATAACTAGATCAGCTTTATCTATCAACAGGTTAAGGATTTGGTCAGCTTCAGCTAGTTCGAGGATCTCAGCCATACGGTTGCTGTCTGACACAGACAAAGTTGGACGCGCTGCCAGTTGGCAATACTCCAGCAATAGTTCCAATCGGCGTAGATTTGATTGGGTTGGGCTTTCTGTTGAGATCGTGTACATAGAAAATCTGTTCATCTCACACTGGTTACTTTGATTGGGCTTCAGTCTTGATTGGGCTTCACTACATTAGTGAGATTTTTGCTGTAATTAGGACAAGAATCCAAGGAATTTTACAAAAGCTTTATATCTCAGAGGTTTTTTGTGAAGCAACCATGAAGCTTGAAGGGTAAAGGTGGAAGGTTTAAGGTTGATCAGGTTGAAGGTTGAAGGTTGAGGTTGATCAGGTTGAATGTTGAAGAGGTTGAATGTTAATCAGGTTGAAGGTTGAATGTTGAAGAGGTTGAAGGTTGAATGTTGACAAGGTTGAAGGTTTAATAACCAGCTAACCTGTAACCAGCTAACCTGTAACCTGTAACCTTCAACCTGATAACCTGATAACCTGATAACCTTCAACCTGATAACCTTCAACCTGATAACCTTCAACCAGATAACCTTCAACCTGATAACCTTCAACCTGATAACCTTCAACCAGATAACCTTCAACCTGATAACCTTCAACCTGATAACCTTCAACCTGATAACCTGTTCCCTATTCCCTGTTCCCTATTCCCTTTGCTATATGACTTAGAATGTCTACCGTAGCTTGCCCAGTTTTTTGCCAACTAAATTCACTGGCTCTAGCAAGACCTGCCATACGAAGATGCGATCGCATTTGAGAATCGGTTGCTACTGCTGCCATAGCTGCTGTGATTTCCTCAGGGTTGTAAGGATTGATTAATATAGCGGCATCTCCAGCTACTTCCGGTAAGGAGGAGAGATTGGCTGTAATTACAGGAGTACCGCAAGCCATTGCCTCTAATACAGGGATACCGAAGCCTTCCCAAAGACTGGGGAATACAAATGCGATCGCATTTCTAATCATGGTCGGTAACTGGTGCTGAGGAACATATCCCAGGAATTTGACCTGACTGGATATATCCAGTTGTTCCGCTTGGGCTTCCAGCAATGGTGTGTAGCGTTTATCCGTTGCGCCAGCAATCCAGAGTTGGTAGTCGTGGCAATTGGCTAGACCAGCGAAAGCCTCAATCAGCCGATGGAGGTTTTTGTGGGGGTCTGGGCGTCCGATGTAGAGAAAATAGGGACAATTTTCCCGGTTTTCCCGATCTTTTTCACCATCTACTGTATCCACATAATTAGGACTTACGAAATTTAGTTGGTTTTGCCCCCCTGCCCCCCAATTCTGGGGGGTAATGATGTCAAAGTCCCCCAGAATTGGGGGATTTAGGGGGCACTTGCGTAAGTCCTGATAATAATAGTGATTGGCATCGTAAGCCAGTAAGATCGGGGTGATTTTTGCGGCTGGAATCTCGAAGAAGTCAGTAAGGTCTCTAGCAGTAGCCCTAGAGTTACAGATGATGTGTTCTGCTTGACCAAGAACTTGGGGGATATAGTAGCGTTGGTAGGTAGTTAAGGGTGAGAAACCCTGGGGAAACCGTAACCCAATCAAATCATGAACCATTACCACATAGCGGCAATTGGTAAAGAGGGGAGCTTCTGGAACTGGAGAAAACAAAAGATGCGTTCGCAATTTTTTATAAATTCGCGGCAGTTGAAACTGAGTCCACAACAGACGGCGAAAATGTCCTTTCGTGCCTTGTTCAGGGCTTAAATTCCCTGGAATTGGGTAGCAAGTGTAGGTAGTAGCACTACAGAAACGGCTAGACGCAGTGGGAGAAATCAGTAGAGTAGGGTCGAGAGGTTTTAAATAAGGAAAAAGATTAGCGGCATAGTTAGCAATACCCGTGGGTTGGGAAAATAGAATCGAGAGATTAACCAACAACTGGCTCATAAGGAAAGAATTAAGAATTAAGAATTAAGAATTAAGAATTAAGAATTAAGAATTAAGTATGAGCTATTTGTAAATGCTATATAAGGCAATAGTAATTATAATTTTAAGGGAATCATCCTCAAAACAAATACTTTACATCATAAGTGCGATCAACGCTATAATTTTTGTTGACTTTTTTAAAAAAATTAACGTTACTTAACCCCTTTCTGTTCCCTACTCTCTACTCCCTACTCCCTATTCCCCTTACAACCAATTACCCACCAGAATAAAAGGTGCCCAAAACAGAGGTTCGTTAAACTTGGTATCCCCAATCAAATCTAGTTGGGCTTTCCTGACCGCTTCTGCTTTCGTAATTTCTGGCTGTTTTAGGTATTAGTAAAACTTGTTGATGAACATAGCAGTGGAGTCATCACGCACTTTCCACAATGTCCCTAAGGTAGAACGCGCTCCCGATTTAATCGCAAAACCCGCTAACCCTAACATGGCTTGATCATCCCCTTTAGCAGTTTGACAAGCACTAAGAACGAGTAAATCAATTTGGTCTTCTCCCAACAATTGTTGACTACGCAGCAGTTGCTCTAATTCTTTGACATTAATTTTATTTTCCCAGGTTAGTATAAAGGTCTCCTCAGCTTTGGAGCTAAACTGACCATGAGTTGCTAAGTGTATCACATTGGAGGTTTTAGTAGTTATTTCCTTAGAGGTTGTCTGAGAAGTCTCATTTGCTACATCCAAGCCCCCGTTGGTCCCCCAATTCTGGGGGACTTTTAGAAGCAAATTGACTCTTGTTCCCCCCAAGCGAGGGATTGCTCGCTTGGGGGGTCAGGGGGGCAAAATTCAGTATCAAAAAACTTGGGAGATATCCTCTTAGACACTCTCTCGCTAGTGAATTCTTGATTGAGCATGACTGAGTCTGGGTTCAAGCTTTTAGCAATTTGCTCAATTTTCTGCTTCACCCCTGGTAAAGCTTTAAAGCCTTGACGAGCTTCACTCAATCCCCCAGCAATTATACTAAATTTCTCTTTTCTTGACACTCCCCGCCCGCTTATGAGCGGGGATTCTTGGCTCTATGACTCGTCGTGGCTCTTTCAAACCGGAGTCAGAAAAAGTAGAGGACAAATCTCCCCAAGCGTTTAGATCCTAGATAATGGTTTCGGTGTGCCCCACCGTACCTTTTTTAGATGAATAGACAGATACTTTTTTATCTAAGTTTTTCATAGACGTTGTAGTCGTTAGACCAAATTACGCAATACGTATCTCATACATATTTTTTACGTTATCTACTTATTTTTAGATAGTATTTATCTAGCTTTTTAGTTTATTGTAAGGGTTTTTATTATAACACGCTCTGTGAAAACTGTCAAGTTTTAGCTGAAAAAGAAGGGAGCATCCCATTTTGGAAACAATATTACCCAAAGCAACGATATTTCAAGGGTTTCAGCCCCCTAAAAAGAGCTAACGTGCCAAATTGGGATGCTCCCAAAAAGAAAGCCGTCTCTAGAAGTTACCGTAAGAGTTAAGAAGCCTTAATTAATAAGTTTTAACCCTTTTGCTCATAGCCTGCTCCCAATAAATGCTTCTTAACTCTGAGGCGCGCGTCTCCTATAAGGACGGGGCTTTAAACCCAATTTTTTCGGTAACGGTTGTGGATCTAGCAGTTGCAACCCTAGAGACACGGAAATATTGTATTTTTCCACTAGATACTGCTCTCCATCGTGTAGGGTGAATCTCAGTTTTGCCTAATTGCAAAACTGAGATTCACCCTCGCACCGCAAGTGAGAGACAGAGCTATAGCAGAAGTCAGAAGTCAGAAGTCAGAAGTTAAACTCAAGCCAAACTGTAGTTTGAGACTTTTGTCATGTCCTAACTGCCCTGGCGACTGCTATAAATGTATATTGTTGAGTTATCAAAAGTTTTATATCAATGAATTAACGTCACTATTTGGAGTCAATCGAAAAACTATATATAACTGGTTAAATAGATGGGAATATCAAAAAATAAGAGGAATATATAATCAAAAAGGTAGGGGCAGAAAACCTAAGTTGAATCAGGAGCAAAAGACATTTCCATAATACTATAGTAAACTTTTGCCTCTTGCCTCTTGCCTCTTGCCTCTTGCCTCTTGCCTTGTCCGTAGCGCTATATTAGATTACTTCGTACCATACAAGCGATCGCCTGCATCCCCAAGTCCTGGAATAATATAGCCATGGTGATCTAATTCTTGATCAATAGCCGCCGTGTAAATCACTACATCTGGATGGTGCTGTTGGAAATAGTCAAGCCCTTGCTGTGCTGCTAATAAGCACAGAAACTTAATTGACTTCGGGCTAACTTCCTTGAGTCGGTCAACAGCAGCAATGGCAGTATTACCTGTAGCTAACATCGGATCAACCACCAACACATCTCGCTGAGTCATATCATCAGGGAGTTTGAAATAATATTCAATGGGCACAAAGGTATGGGGGTCACGATACAAACCGATATGACCAACACGAGACGATGGGATGAGTTCTAGAATGCCATCTAACAGACCCTGTCCGGCTCGCATAATCGAGACAATCACCATCTTCTTTTCTGAAGCCAGCATCGGAGCTAGCATCGGCGCGATTGGTGTATTGATTGGTTCATACTTTAGGGGCAAGTCCCTTGTTACCTCGTATGCCAACAATAACCCAACTTCTTTAAGGAGTTTACGAAATTTGGCTGTACTCGTTCCAGCCTGACGCATCAGGCTTAACTTATGCTGCACAAGGGGATGGTGAATTACTTTGACATTATTGATCATCAGTGATTGATCATCAGTGATTGGTGGCGACCTATTTGACTTTAACAGAATGTGAGACTATTTCAAAAATAAACGGTTGCGTGGATAATTTGTATATGGCTAATTTTTAGATAAAGTGTGATTAGCGCATTAATTATTGCCACATAAATAATGATATAGCATTTCCGGCTGATTTATCATAACACCAAAAAATATTCCTATTTCCTGCTGTTCCCTATTCCCTGTTCCCTATTCCCTTTTTATATCAATCCTATGTTTACATCTCAACTAAAAATTCTATATTATGAATACTAAATTATTGAGTTATCAGCGCCTAACTCACCTGAGCACCGCGTTGGGTATGCTTTTTCTAGGAGCTTGCATGGGAAAACCCAACCTTATAACCCAGCAAAGGTTTGAGGTCAAATTCTTAGTCGGTAGCGCTTTAGGGCAATTCTGCGAGCAAGCAGCGGAGCAATTTAACCAACAACAGCCGAAATTAGCCAATGGTAAGGGGTTCTCTCTCAGCTGCGACACTAAAAGTAGTAGCGATGTGGTAACTAGTCTGACATCCCTGGCGCAACAACTCAAATCCCGTAGCCTTAAGCGTAATGCGCCAGAATTTCCTAGCTTAGTTTCGGTGGATGGGGAAATCCATCATCGTCAGTTAATCGATCAGATCAATCAGATTTTCCCAGGGCGAGATTACATCGGAGAGATTACCGATGCACCATTGTTAGCCCAGAGCCCCATGGTATTTATGACATCGGCAGAATTAGCCGATGGATTACGCCAGCAACCGGATTTGTACAAAGCCTTGGTGAATACCAAAACCCACCAGGAACTGGATCCCAAGAGCCCTCAATTGCCCATTCACCTTGTCCACACTGCTCCTACTGGCTCCAATTCTGGTTTACAAACCTTAGTGGTTCAATTTGCCAGTGTATCTGGTAAACGACCAGAACAATTAACAGTAGCAGATGTGCAGCGTTATCAGACACAGATCCAAGGGATACAAAGTAAAGTGATTCGCTATGGTGTCTCTAGCAGTTCCTTGGCAAAGGACATGGTAAAGAATGGTTCTTTTTGGGCATCGATTGGTTCAGTGTACGAGTCTTCAGTAATTGCTGCAAATTCCCATCAGCAAGCTGGGCAAAGCCGCTATCAGGCAGTGTATCCCCAGGCAACCTTTACCTCCAATATGCGAGCAATTTTACCCAAAGCCCCTTGGGTGAGTAGGCAGGAAAAGGCTGCTGGGCAACAGGTGATTGATTATTTGCGATCGCCCCAAGTCCAAAAAATTGCCACAGAACTTGGTTTAAGGCCAGGTGTACCAGAAGTGCCATTAGGTGCCAAGTTTTCTGCTCAATTTGGTGTTGACTCCAAGGCCAGATACGATTCCCTGAGTTCCCCTCAACCAGAGGTAGTGGCAGCAATGGTCAAGTCCTGGCAGGAATTTGCCAAAAAACCCTCACAAGTGGTGGTGTTGGTAAACTCTTCCGGTTCTATGTCGGGGAATAAATTAGCAGCGGTTCAAAAGACTTTGCGCGCATACATCGAGAGTTTAGGACCAACAGAACAAATTGCCCTGATTGATTTTGATTCCGAGATTCGTCCACCAGTATTGGTAGATAGCACCCCTCAAAAACGCGATCGCGCTATGGCGTTTATTCTTAATCTCAACCCTGACGGGGGTAATCGGTTATATGATGCTGCCCTCGAAGCCCGTAACTGGTTACAAAAGAATTACCAAGAGCGTGCCATTAATGCTGTGGTGATTTTGACCGATGGCGACGATTCTGATTCTAAGCTTCGTCTTGAGCAACTATCTCAAGAACTGGAAAAAAGTGGCTTTTCCAGCGATAATCGAATTGCCTTTTTCACTATTGGTTACGGTAACGAAGGAGAGTTTAATCCTAAAGTACTAGAACAAATTGCTGAATTTAATTGGGGATACTACCGTCAAGGGGATCCATCAACTATTTTGAACTTAATGGCAGATTTAAAACTGGAGTTTTAAAAATTATGAATTATGACAGATTAATTGATAATGAGTCGCTCTAAATTATAGAGCTATCGTTGATCAGCCAATGATTAAACTTAGCTTACCCTGTTTTATCCCATGTCTTTGCTAGTCGGTGGGTAAGCATATGCGCTACAGATGGTGCTACTTGAGGTGCGGTCAGCGGTCAGCGCTCAGTGGTCAGCGGTCAGCGCTCAGTGGTCAGCATTATTCCAATGCGTACCTGTTTTATTCAAAAGCACCTCAAGTAGCGCATTAGCTGAGAGCTCTCAGCTGAATGCTTACGTCGGTGGTGTACTACTCGTAGTTGCTTTCCGGTTTATACCGAGCTACTGTAGTATCCTGATTTAGGGTAAGTGTTGTGCTCAGTTTACCAGCCGCCTTATTCTACCGATATTATCCTCCAAGAATTTATTGCCCATGGTTCCAATCACCCAGATGTTGCCACCGTTTACCAAAGTATTGCTCTCCATCGGTAGCAATAAGCACCAGATAAATCAGGGTAAACCGGATCAACACTCAGCACTCAGCACTCAGCACTCAGCACTCAGCACTCAGGGCACCTGAGATAATTCAAATCCATAAGACCACCAAATTGTACAGCAATAGCAGATAATTGATTCTTGACGACCAATAAATAATTAATAAATGATAAAGACTGCATGGGTGTTTCCCGGACAAGGTTCTCAGGTACCAGGTATGGGAGTAGACTTATTAGACCTGCCCTCTGCAAAGGTTAAGTTTAAGCAAGCTGAGGAAATTTTAGGCTGGTCTGTCCTAGATATTTGTCAAGGGGAGTCCGATCAGTTATCTCAAACCCTCTACACTCAACCTGCCTTATACGTAGTTGAGAGTATCCTGGCTGATCTGCTCATGGAACAAGGGGAACGACCCCATCTACTAGCGGGTCACAGCTTGGGAGAATATGTTGCCCTCTACACTGCCAGGGTATTTAACTTTGAGGCAGGGCTACGCCTAGTCCAACATCGGGCTAAATTGATGGATAGTGCAACTGAAGGCATGATGGTTGCTCTGATTGGCTTCAAACGCCCAGAACTTGAAGAAAAAATCGAGCAGATACAGGATGTTGTTATTGCTAATGATAACAGTCCTGCTCAAGTGGTAATTTCAGGTAAACCAACAGCAGTTCAGGATTTGCTGAGTCAGATTAAAGTCAAACGGGCTGTTCCTCTAAAAGTGTCCGGAGCCTTTCATTCTCCCTTAATGGCTGAAGCAGCGGCTCAGTTCCAGGAACTCTTGCTGTCTGTCCCCTTTACTGACGCCCAGGTACCAGTATTATCGAATGTGGACCCTGTACCCACGGTCGAGGCAGCTACCTTAAAACATCAACTCCAGTCTCAAATTACTGGTTCAGTACGATGGCGAGAAATTTCTCTGAGGCTACCAGTGGAAGGAATTGAGAAAGTAGTGGAAGTCGGACCAGGTAAGGTGCTGACTGGCTTAATTAAACGGATGTGTCCGGAGTTAAGTTTAGAAAACGTTAATAGCATTGCTGATCTGCAGCAATGCTTAGCAGTAGGCTAACTCGAAGCCCTAACCTCGATCTGATTCATGTCTTGGATGGCGGCGCAATCCTATTTGACGCGCCGCTTTGGTGGAATTCGGCCAATAATTACCAAGGTGTAGGGATGGCAAGTGTGGCAAGTGTGGGGCGTGTGGCAAGTGTGGGGCGTGTGGCGAGATTTTTATTAAGGGTAATTATCCGGACATGATGTCAGGAGCGCGATGAAGCGTTCGCGTAGCGTGGCCTACGGCCTCAGCTTCCGCGCTTATGCGATCGCATATCGATCAAATCCAGAACCATTAGGTTTTTTTGAGTTTTTCAAACTTACCTAACATTCTTGATGCAGTCGCTTTTGAAATCATAAAAATATGAGAAAATGCAAAATCACAGAGTAAATAAGTAAGTCAGTTGACCTTCGATGGCTCGAAAAGGTCTCTGGATTGGTGGTCTCTAGACAAAAGATCAACCACTGTTTCCTTATGGCCACTAAACTGACTTGTGCTGAGTTACCCCTGACCAGTCTAACACCTTGACCCAAGGGGTTTCGGTTAGGGGAAATGTCAGCATTCAGCTTTCAGCATTCAGCTTTCAGCTTTCAGGGACCACTGACCACTGACTACTGACGGCACCTCAAGCAGCGTGCGCGTAGCGCATATGCTTACTCAAAAACTTGTACCTTACTAGCTTAAAAAGCGCTATATTTTCTTAACCATATTCCTAAAACAAATCACTTTTATTACCAAAGGAGTTGCCGATGCTTGAAATAATGAGTATTCACAAAGCGGATGAAATCATTCAAATAAAAAAACCAAAAAATGGAATAGTTTATGGCAAAATGGAAATTACTATCAAAATTAACGAGTTACCGACAGCAAAAACTGTTAAAAACGGCTGGCAGGAATTTAGTGTTGATTGTGATGGCACGATTTTTACGATTAAGGTCAAACCTAAAGTTTGGAAAAAAATCACCACTGCTAATCAGATGTATTCCATGTGGGTGGCTGTTATTACTGGCAAACTGGGAGCCAAAATTAACAAAGGGTTTCGGGTAGAGCAACCAGGCATTCAAGTATTTGAGAAAAAACCCAAGGCACCGAAACCAGATAAAGCACAACTACAAGTACAAGCACAGGAACAACTACAAGTACAAGCACAGGAACAGCGACAGGAACAAGTACAAGCCCAATCACAGGAACAACTACAGGAGCAGCTAGCTCAATCACACGAACAGCTAGAAGCCCAATCACAGGAACAACTACAGGAGCAGCTACAGCAACAGCTAGCCCAATCACAGGAACAGCTACAGCAACAGCTAGCTCAATCACACGAACAGCTACAACCACAAGCCTAAGCAAAGACCAAGAATTGGGCGGTGAACTGATTTAATCTGAACAGTTATTATCAAATTTCGTTAATCGTTAATTGAGAATTAATAATTTTAAATTAACGATTAACAATTAACAATTAACAATTAACAATTAACAATTAACCTGGATTCCTGCTCCGGCGGGTCGGTTCGTCAGCCACCAAGCCAGAAAAGGTAATGTTATGCTAGCGTAAATGGCTAATTGTTCATAGAGTTCATTGGTTTACAGGCTTTAGCCATGAGCGATTTCCTATAGGCTATCTCCATATGAGCGATCGCATAACTCATATCCTTCTGATTGATGATGACCCAGTATTCCGATTGGGTCTCACGACTGCCTTGCAAGCCTTCGAGGAGCTGCTAGTTGTAGCTGAGGCTGATACTGGCACAGAAGCCCTATCAAGATTAGCGGCACTAGAGGCGACCAACTCCGTGGATGTGGCAATTTTGGAACTAGCTTTGGGTCCCCCTAATTCAAGTGAAGGGATAGCCTTATCAGGATTGCCACTGTGTCAGCGATTACAGCAGGAGTACCCTAACTTGCCAATCTTACTACTGACCAGGGAATCTAAACCCACCGTGCTAGCAGCAGCTCAAGCATTGGGTGTAAATGGGTACTGCCCCAAAGGAGTAGCGATCGCTACCATTCTTGAAGCCATTGGTCAAATTATTGAGGGTCAATCCTATTGGCAGACACTGTCTAACTTACCTACTATATCCTATAAAGGTGCAGGTTTTGCTCCCTGGTATCAACAGTGGCGTAACTCAGGATTCCAACAATTTGAAGCAGCTTTAGCCCAGGTCAATAGTCAGCTGCAAAATCCTCGTCTTTCCAATTGGGATTGGCTGTTTTGGACTGGACGCCGTCGAGAACTATTGGTAGCCCGTTGGCTGGCGGATCAGCTATTACCTGCTAGCATCATTCTGGTGGAACCGTCACGGGAGAGTTCCTTAGTTCCAATGCCTAAACCGGAAAGCTCACTGACTGTTGCGCCAAGGGCTCAATCCCAGCTTAGCCCTAAGGCACCACTAGTTGATCGAACATTTGAGCGAACATTTGAGCGGACAATGGTAAAACTTCAATCCGGTTTATCCAACCTCTCTGGTGTTCCCCTAGAAATTGACATTCTCCAAGTAGAGAAAAGAGCAGAGTTACTTGGTTTAGTCTTCCAAACCTTTGAAGCACTTGTTGAAGATTTGCGCTTGTCTGAAGTAAAACTGGAACATTTACCTCAGAAGCAACAGCTGATTCTGAAAGATCTGTGGGAAGCATCAATCACAGATTTCTTCGGCAAGTATTATACCTTGTACACGGACAATACACAACTAGAAGTTGTCACTATTTTGCTGGGTAACTATCCCATCGTAAAAAAGGAAATTATTGATAAAATTCCTCTAGTTATTGACTTATTAGCTCATCGGCTATTTGAGAAATCATTAGTAATTGATAATGTCTCCTATCCTGCCCAGACCCCCGAAGCAATTCAACGGTCAGAATTTCTCCTGGACAATTTAATTATCCAAATTGCTAATGGGGTGATTCAACCGTTATTAAATCAATTGGCAGATGTAGAAGTTATTAAGGTAAATTTTTATCATAAAAATCTAATGTCATCCCGGGAAATAGCCCGATTTCGCAATAATCTATCCTGGCGATATCGCCAAGATCAACTATTTGGTGAGCCACAAGCAATTTTCGAGAGTCGATATGATTTATTTATCCTAACTGACACTGGCATTAAACAAACTAGTATCTATGCTCCCCGACGTCGAGAATTAGAAAAGTTGCGAGGTTTTCAGCTAGCTGTGACTTTAGCCTATGAGCTACGGGATGCTCTTTCTCCCCGTCTGCAAGCGGCTGTTACTTGGATTGGTAATGGCGTGGTGTATCTGTTGACCCAAGTCTTTGGTAGAAGTATTGGTCTAGTAGTTCGTGGTGTAATTCAGGGAATTGGTAGTAGCGTCCAAGAGGCCAGGTTTGGGAAAAATCCTGGACGTGGAAAATAGGGGAAGACAGGGAAGAGGGGAAAGTAAAAAAATACCATGACATCCGGCATTGGGACTGATTCAACCCTCCCCACCTAAACAATTTTAGAAAACAATTTTAGAAGCCCCTGCCTTTAGGCATAGGTTTCATGACTCATTCACAGCCACACCATTTTTGCCATTACTCTGAGTATGCTCTACTACTTCCGAGCCTAGAGGATTAGCTTGATGCTGAGATGGTGGCAAAGCGGGTTCTAATATTTCCCAAGCCTCTTTGGCAATGGGCAAATACTGATCGTGAGCTGCTTTGGCTTCAGCAAATTTTGTTAAGGTTTTGGCAAAATTTCTATCCGTTGCCAGTTTCATATGTTCCGGTGTCAGGGGGTCTGGGGAAAATAAGGCTTCGATCACTGGCCGTAATTCCACCGCTTGTTGGTAAGCTTGTTCCAAGTTGACCCTTAAACTTGCTAAAGATGCGATCGCTTTTACTGACTGAATAATCTCTGCTTCCTCACCATCTGTACTACCGGTAGCTAGTGGCTCAACTAAAATCAAATCGTCAGCACTTAAGCCATCGGCAAAGCTATCCTCATTGACCGTAGTGTCTTCTGAGTCTTCCATGCGCCGTTGAATCTCTTGGATAGCTTTGGCTCTGTTTTTAGCATTGTCGGTTCTGCCTGGGACTTCAACGATGAAGCCGAGTTCCTTTAAATCCTTGGTTGTATATTGCACCGTAGCTTTTGACATAATGTTTACCCTAGTTTCGGTATCCGATTAGATTAATCCTACTTAGATTAATAGTACGCCTGATCGAGTTCCCCATGGAACATGGTTACCCCCAAATCAGCTCTCAGCTCTCAGCTCTCAGCTCTCAGCTCTCAGCTCTCAGCTCTCAGCCATTGGCCAACGGCTGACGGCTTACCACTGACCACTGACCACTGACCACTGACCACTGACCACTGACCACTGACCGCTGACCGCTGACCACTGACCACTGACTGCTTACCGCTGACCGCTGACAAATGACGGTCTAGCTAAGAATTTTTGCTTACTGAGTATTTATTAACTTTTGTAAAAATGAGTGTTCAAGACCTAGAAAACTGATATATACGTCGTTACACTATGCAAAGTGTGTGTTTATACTGATGCGTGAAAGTATTAACGGTGTGAGGCTTGTGGAACCTAGATGATTCCGATCCAACTAACTCTAAAAAACTTCCTCAGCTACCGCGACGCAACTCTAGACTTTCGGGGTCTTCACACTGCCTGTATTTGTGGTCAGAATGGAGCCGGGAAATCGTCCCTGCTAGAAGCCATTACCTGGGCGATTTGGGGACAAAGCCGTGTTGCTTCGGAAAACGATATCATCCATACTGGGGCGAAGGAAGTCCGAGTTGACTTTATTTTTCAAAATAATCAACAAACCCATCGAATTATTCGGACTCGCCATCGGAAACAGGGGACTTCCCTAGAGTTTCAAGTGGAAACACCAAATGGTTTTAAGTCTTTAACCCAGAAAGGAGTACGAGCAACTCAATTATTAATAATAGCGAATCTGAAGCTAGATTACGATACCTTTATCAACTCCTCTTACCTGCGTCAAGGTCGAGCTGATGAGTTTATGGTCAGGCGTCCCAGTGAACGGAAACAAATTCTGGCAGATTTGCTCAAACTAGACCAATACGAAAAATTGGCAGACCAGGCCAAGGATTTGTCAAAGCAGTTGAAAGGTCAAGTAGAACAGCTAGAGCAAAGTTTGCAGGGTATTAAGGAACAACTGGGAGAACGGGATGCGATCGCACAGGAAACAGCTACCCTGGAAACTGCCTTACACCAGCTGCAACAAGACCAAGACCAAGACGCCCAACAACTCAAAAAACTACAAGCGATCGGACATCAGCGGAATAGCTGGGAACAACAGCTGAACTTTGTTAGGACACAATATCTCAATCTCACTCAAGATTGCGATCGCATACAACAAGACATTGCTACTGCTGTTGCTCAACAACAACAACTTTCTGAACTACTCTCTCAAGACCAACAAATTACTGCTGGTTATGCCGAATACCTCCAGCTACAAGAACTTGAAGAAAGTCTTGCCGCCAAATTACAGACTTATCAGAAAGCGCAACAGCAACGACAACAACTCCAACAGCAGCTCGATCAACAAATTAATCAACTTAATCTGCAAATCCGTGATATCCAAGCTCAACTAGAAGCCTTGGGTACTCAAGAGCAAGAGATTCAAGATACCCTCTCCCGTTCAGGGCAAGTGGCTACAGCCCTCGCACAACTTAAGCAAGTTCGTGAACGGCTCAAGCAGCTAGATAATTTACAACTAGAAGTCTCTCCCTTGTTGCAACGTCGTGGGTCTATCCAAAGCGAACTTGACCGGGTTCAAGCCAGACTCAGTGCCAAATTAGAAGAACTGGTTTCTTCTGAAAAACAGTTATCCCAGCAAGTAGCAACAACACCTCAGCTGAGACAGGCCGCACTGCAGTTAGAGGCTGAACTTGGGGAATTAGAGAAAAAGCGGGTCTACCTGTCTCGGTTACAGGACAAAGGACTAGAACGTCGAGGCTTTCGAGAACGCCTCCACGAAAACCAACGTCGCTATGAAAAATTACTGGGGGAACTGACCCAAAAAATCCAATTGCTGCAAGTTCAGAACGCGGTTTGTCCCTTATGCGAGCAGCCTCTAGATGCAGCCCATTCTGACCGGGTGATTCAGAAAACTACTGCTGAGCACAAGGATGTTCAAGATCAATTCTGGGTAGTACGAGAGCAGCTAACAGTTTGTGAACGAGAACTTCAGGTGTTGCGCCATGAATACTCCCAAATTTCCAAACAACTCTCTCCTTATGAAGAGTTGCTAGAACAACGGGGACAACTAGCAGCACAACTAGAAGCCACTGACGAAGTTTACGACCGACTCTATGAAGTATCAGAGGAAAAGAAAGAACTGCAACAATCCCTTAGTATTCCTGGTTATGGGGTAGAATTACACGAAGAACTCAGGCAACTCGACCTCCGAATCCAACAGCTCAACTACGATGAACAAACCCATGCTCTAGCACGGGGGGAAGTAGACCGCTGGCGCTGGGCTGAAATCCACTCGGCTAAGCTAGAAGAAGCAAGGCGGCGTCAGAAAAAAATTGATGCCCAGAAACCACAGCTGCTTCGAAAGCTGGATACTCTTCAAGCCTCAGTGCATCAGTTACAAACCAATTCCCCGTTGAAGCAGCAATTGGATCAGCTGGATCGATACATAGCTGAGATTGGCTATAACTTGGATGCTCATAATCAGGTTAGAGCCTCGTTGCGTCAAGCCCAATCTTGGCAACTGCCTTATCAGGAATTACAAACTGCCCAAGAGCAACAGCCCCAAGTCGGTCAACGCTTGGCAAGCCTAACTCAAACCCTCCAGAGCAGACGCTCTAATCTCAAGGAGGTTAATACACAAATTGAGGACATTGTCAAGCAAATGGAACAAAGTCCTGATGTCACTAGAGACCTCCAAGCTTTAGAACAGGGGATGAAGCAGCGCCGACAGCAAATGGATAAACAACTATCCCAGCAGGGGCGTCTCCAACAACGGTTGCAGCAACTGGAATCCCTGCAAAGTCAGTATCAACAGCAACTCGAAAAGCTCCAACAACTCCAGCGGCAATATCGGGTGTATCAGGAATTAGCGATCGCATTTGGCAAAAATGGCATCCAGGCTCTAATGATAGAGAATATTTTGCCTCAACTAGAAGCCCAAAGCAATCAAATTTTGGCTAGACTGACTGGGAATCAGTTACACATCCAAATTGTGACCCAAAAGGCCGGGAGTCGGTCTTCTAAGAAAAAAACTAAGCTGATTGATACCTTAGATATTTTAATTGCTGATGCCACTGGTACTCGACCTTATGAAACCTATTCCGGTGGTGAAGCATTTCGGATTAATTTTGCCATTCGTCTGGCATTAGCACAACTGTTGGCCCAACGCTCAGGAACATCGTTGCAAATGTTGATTGTGGATGAGGGGTTTGGCACCCAAGATGCCGAGGGGTGTGAGCGATTGATTGCAGCAATTAATGCGATCGCATCCGATTTTGCTTGTATTCTAACCGTGACTCATATGCCTCAGTTTAAAGAAGCCTTTCAGACCAGGATTGAAGTATCTAAGACATCCCTTGGCTCTCAGTTAAGTTTGACCATGTGATCAATGCTAATATTTGTAGCAAAGGGAGTCGGGAGTCGGGAGTCGGGAGTCGGGAGTCGGGAGTCGGGAGTCGGGAGTCGGGAGTCGGGAATAGGGAATAGGGAATAGGGCATCAATAATTATAACAATTCCTACATGGATTGCTAATAACTGATATAGCACTACGCATTAAAGTTAGGACATTGATACAAGTAGCAAAAGCTGTTCTAGTAAGCTATTGCCTCTTGCCTATTGCCTCTTGCCTTCCCCTCCTGGGAGGGGTTAGGGGTGGGTTCCTCTTGCCTATTGCCTCTTGCCTATTGCCTAGCGCTATAGCTAATAACTGATTGCTGACGGCTGTTCGCGTAGCGTGCGCGTAGCGCTTAAGCTGATAGCCCTACAAAATCAAATCCATTGCTGTTTTTATAATTTCCTCGCGCTCCACCATTTTAGCAATTTCTTCAGCTTCATAAGTTCCTTGAAATGCTTCTAATGAGGCTCGATCTAGAGCGGATTCATAGGCATCTTCTAAAGTTTCTAATAATTCCTCTTCGGTTAGATAAGTTCCTTTAGCCTTGTGGCGCTTATTAGTCCGTTGAATTTGTTTAACCGCATTGCGGATTGATACTTCCCAAGATTTAGTCGTTCGTTTCTCAGCAGCTTTTTTAATTAGATGTAACAGCAGAATAATTCCGTAACTAAATAGTTTATTCAGTTTATCCGATTTGCTCATCTCCTCCAATTCTTCAATCAGTTCCAGGGCTTCAGGGATTTTGCCTTCGTAGAGCAATTCCTTTAGAGTCATTAATTCTTCCATTGGCTATTATTCCTCCGCTTTTAAATTGACCCGTCGCGACTAATACTGGAATAACCAAAGATAGTTTGTAAGCATTCAGCTAATGCGCTACGCGCACGCTACGCGAACAGCCGTCAGCCGTCAGCTCATCAACGGGAGGTAGTAAACAAGCTGGGGGGTGCTGGTACGGCTGCTTGAAAATCCCTGCTCGTTTTACTCAGCTGATAGCTGATAGCTGAGAGCGGAATACTTACTTATGAACTACATTCAATTCCCGACTCCCGACTCCCAACTCCCGATTTCCAACTCCCGATTTCCAACTCCCGATTTCCAACTCCCGATTCCCGACTCCCGACTCCCGACTCCCGACTCCCGACTCCCTACTCCCTACTCCCTTTAACCCATTACCCATTACCAAAATAACCGTAAAATTGCCCAATGTCTCCAATTAGGCTATTCAACTAATTCCGCAATTGTACGGTTATTTTAATCTTGAAATAGCTTCTACTATAGTAATATCTCAACCAAAATCCCGGCAGTATAGAGGCTGTTATAAACGAGCTAGTTTCGGGTCTTTTGTTGACTAACGTTAGAAAGACGGTAGGACGATAACTAGTCCAACGGGAATCAACTATCAGGGCATCTACACATAGGGTTGCAAAAAGGTTGTTGTAAACTAAGAAGCTGATTTAACTGTTGGCTGTAAACTGTTGACGACTTACTGACAACAGTTTACCACAGGCTAAGAGTACAAATGACGCTAATTGGATTATAGCACCTCTAATCAGGGTTGCATCTACTTTTTTTCTGGTTTATTATTACTTAGTTTAGAGTTTATTCCGGAGAACCTTTATAAATTCTTGCTTGCTGCTGAGGTGTTATCCATGCTCCTCTTGAAAACTGGGTTTGAGGGGGTAAAAACTGCTTTTGCAGTGGACTATATTCCAGAACCTCTCCCGTTTCTATCTTATAGACCCAGCCATGAAGCCTAATTTGTTCACTTCTGAGTCGAGATTGAATAACTGGGTAAGTACGTAAATTTTGTAGTTGGTTAAGGACGTTTTCCTCCACCGCCCCATTCAGGAGTTCATCACCTTCATAGTCTTGATAGTGTTCTTTGATAATCCGGCGAGTGGCTTCGGCATGCTTGAGCCATTGGTAAACGGCTGGCATGTCCTCTTCTAGCTTGTCGATTTTCAGTAAACCTTTCATCGCTCCACAGCGATAGTGACCGCATACGACAATTTCATTAATGCCTAAGGCATAAATAGCATACTCTACTGCTGCTGGTTCACCCCCATTACTTGCTCCATAAGGCGGTATGATATTCCCGGCATTGCGGATGATGAACATTTCACCAGGCTCAGTTTGAGTAATCAGACTCGGGTCAATGCGAGAATCTGAACAGGTGATGAATAGTACTCTGGGATGCTGCCCGTGAGACAGTAACTCAAATAGGTCTCGGTGGGTCTCGAAGTAATTGGTCTGGAATTGATGCAGACCTTGAATCAACTGCTTCATTTCAGGCTTACAGCTAGATGCTCTATAATTGGGATCTTCAATAATTTTATAGGCAATAGCGGTCTTAAATGACTTTTAGGTTTGTATTTCGGTAAGCATTCAGCATTCAGCATTCAGCATTCAGCATTCAGCATTCAGCTATCAGCATTCAGCTATCAGTTATCAGCTATCAGCTATCAGCTTATGCGCGTAGCGCATAGGCTTACCAGGTAAGTATTGGTTTAATCTCTGTTAGGTCTGCTGACGGCTGACCGCTGACCGCTGAATGCTGACCGCTGACCGCTGACCGCTGAATGCTGACCGCTGACCGCTGACCGCTGAATGCTGACCGCTGACCGCTGACCGCTGAATGCTGACCGCTGACCGCTGACCGCTGAATGCTGACCGCTGACCGCTGAATGCTGACCGCTGACCGCTGACCGCTGAATGCTGACCGCTGACCGCTGACCGCTGACCGCTGACCGCTGACTGCTGAATGCTCACGCCAGCATACTGATAGTATTGATTGAATTGCTACGGAGAGGGAGGGATTCGAACCCTCGTTAAAGTTGCCCCTAAACAGCATTTCCAGTGCTGCGCCTTCAACCACTCGGCCACCTCTCCAGGTAAAGTATTCAGTTAGAGCTTTGAATCTTTTTCAACTCATCGCCCGATTCCTGATTATACAGAAAATTATATAGGAAGTCAATGACTCAATCGTACACCATTCAGATTCATAATCGCCAAACTGGTGCTAAGCACAAGGTAAACGTGCCAACTGACCGCTATATCTTGCATTCCGCAGAAAACCAGGGTGTGGAGCTACCCTTTGCCTGCCGCAATGGAGCTTGTACCACTTGCGCAGTGCGAGTGTTGGCTGGAAAAGTCTACCAACCGGAAGCCATGGGACTATCTCCACAATTGCGGGAACAAGGCTATGCTCTATTGTGTGTGAGTTATCCCCGGTCAGACCTAGAGGTAGAGACTCAGGATGAAGATGAAGTGTATGAACTTCAGTTCGGTCGATATTTTGCTAAAGGTAAGGTTCGGTTTGGGCTGCCACTGGATGAGGATTAGGAAACTAGCCAAGCAGAGGTACAGTAGAGCGGGGAGCCTCCTTAGTTGCTTTCTGCTCTTGCTCGGGGGATGCCAATTGACAAATGTCCCCAACCAGATTGAAGCTCAAGTGCAAAAGGTGATCAGTGGACACACGGTGGATGTGTTGATCACCAATCAAGATCCACCATTAATGGCAAGAATCCGGATGATTGGTATTCAGGCACCAAGCTGGAAACAAAAGCCTTGGGGAGATCAGGCAAAAACCTGCTTAAAGAAGATCCTCAGTGAAACTAGTGATCAACAATCGGTTATTTTGGAGCTGGATGTCGAGGAAAAAGACCGCTATAGCCGCTGGTTAGCCTATGTATGGCTAGATGGTGTGTTGGTCAATGAGCAGTTGGTAGCTCAGGGCTGTGCCTTAGCTTCACCCCTAGTTCCTAATAACAAATATGATGATAAAATAGCCCATGCTCAAGAATATGCCAGAATTATGGGCTATGGGATTTGGAACCCAGATCAGCCTTTGCGCTTGACACCAGCAGAATTTCGCCGTCAAAATCCTTAGTGGTTATTAGTTATTAGTCATCAGCAATCAGCTATCAGCCATCAGCTATCAGTTATCAGCTATCAGCAATTAGCTATCAGCTATCAGTTATCAGCTATCAGTTATCAGCCTATGGGCTACTTGCAATCAGTACTTTTGAATAAAATAAGCTGACCGCTGACCGCTGACTGCTGATGGCCATGCTAGTTAAGGTACTTTTGAATAAAATAAGCTGACAGCTGACCGCTGACTGCTTACGGCTGATGGCCAAGCTAGTTGAGTTACTTTTGAATAAAATAAGCTGACAGCTGACCGCTGACTGCTTACGGCTGATGGCCAAGCTAGTTGAGTTACTTTTGAATAAAATAAGCTGACAGCTGACCGCTGACTGCTGACTGCTTACCGAATTAATTCATAAACTACAGGTTATCTGCTCAATGACAGAACATACCTCCGAACAACTACAAACTTTCCTTGATATTGCCGCTAAAGCTGCCACTGCTGCTGGTGATGTTTTGAAAACTTACTGGGGCAATCTCAAAACTGTAGAAGAGAAAGGTCGTCCTGGAGATTTAGTCACTGCAGCTGATAAAGAAGCAGAAGCAGTAGTCTTAGATATACTCAAAAACGATGTGCCAGACCATTCGATTCTCGCAGAAGAATCCGGTCAACTGGGAGACAATCAAAGTAAATACCTATGGGCGATTGACCCCCTCGATGGTACTACTAATTATGCCCATCAATACCCCATTGCTGCTACCTCTGTGGGGTTGTTGATTGACGGCAAGCCTCAGGTGGGAGCAGTATATAATCCCTTTCGGGATGAGTTATTGTGTGCAGCTGTGGGCTTGGGCGCAACCTGCAATGGTCAGCCAATCCAGGTTTCCCAAGTCTCTGAGCTGGGTAAGAGCTTGTTAGTGACTGGATTTGCCTATGACCGGCGGCAGACTTCTGATAATAACTATGCTGAGTTCTGTTACCTGACTCATCTGACTCAGGGAGTTCGCCGTAGTGGTTCTGCATCCATCGATTTGTGTGATGTTGCTACTGGACGATTAGATGGCTATTGGGAACGAGGGCTTTCTCCTTGGGATGTAGCTGCTGGTATCGTTATCCTAGAGGAAGCTGGTGGTAAAGTTACTGCTTATGATGGCAGTCCTATTGATATTAATTCTGGGCGGATTCTGGCAACTAATGCCAAGATTCACGACAGTCTCAGTGCTGCCTTGTTAGAGACACCACCTTTATCGTCTTGGAAATAAAATATTAAGCTATTAGCTATCAGCTATCAGCTATCAGCTATCAGCTATCAGCTATCAGCTATCAGCATTAAGCTATCAGCTATCAGCTATCAGCTATCAGCATTAAGCTATCAGCTATCAGCTATCAGCTATCAGCATTAAGCTATCAGCTATCAGCTATCAGTTTTCAGCCAAAGGCCAACGGCTGACCACTGACGGCTGACCGCTGACCGCTGACCACTGACCACTGACGGCTGACCGCTGACCGCTGACTAATTATTTATAATAATAGATGTAAACTCGATTAACTGGCGTCCATGAGTGACACATTTTTTATAGCTAATATCTACAATGTCTACAATCTCTACAGAAAATGTTGCTCAATTTTTCCATGCTATTTCTCTACAAGAAGATTTAAAACAGCAGCTAATAGCTACTAGAAATCCAGAAGAGGTAGTTAAGGTAGCACAGGATTACGATTTTAAGTTTACCGTAGCTGACTGGCAACAGTTTATCCAGGGGCATCACTCTAGTCAGCCTACCAGTGATACTTTTAAAAATGAAATAATAGGATTAGATGTTACTGAAGAACAGTTAGATGCTTGGTGGAAATTTGCTTGGGAAACAGGAGATATCAATCTGATCGGGTGGGTTTATGACAAGAGAGATGCTATCACTTGGGTGCAATTGCTAGATGAGTTTAAAGTAATTAAAAAAGACGATTAATTGTCAGCTATCAGCGGTCAGCGGTCAGCGGTCAGCGGTCAGCGGTCAGCGGTCAGCCTTCAGCGGTCAGTGGTCAGTGGTCAGCGGTCAGTGGTCAGCGGTCAGGCTGAAAACTGATAGCTGATAGCTGATCGCTTAAGATTCAATCACTCCATTAATCAGTAACGCTGCTTTAGTTTTGTCTAAAATAACTTTTTCATAGGTTTTGATCGACTCGTTATGAATGGGTGTAGCCATGAACCTATATTGACTGGACGTTGTTAGTTCATCAATCTTCAGGTGAGTCGCCATCGGGTCTTCTATCTGATACTCTTTCTCGAAGTAAAGTAAGCTAATTGTGGTCAGGTGTATTCGATCAGCAATAGCAGCAGCAAGCAATCGATAAAAACGAGCTGCAAAACGGGGGTCTTTCTCTAGTTTATGGGTTAATTTAGCTCGATCAATTGACCACACAATGGAGTCTTCTAAAGCTTTAACTGTAGCGGAAGGGGGATGATCTTTCACAAAAGACATTTCTCCGACTACTTCACCGTTGGATAATCGAGCAATTTCCCGACTTTTCCAAGCTTCAACGGAAACGGTTAAGATGCCATCTAAGACAATGTAGAGTGCATTGATAGATTCTCCTTCATGAATCAAGACATGACCAGCTGGAATTTCTTTACTGCCTAACCATATACTGCTCAGGGTTCCAGTTAATAATGGCTCACCACTTTTGGCAGCAAAAACCCAGGCTGGATTGGTTTCTCCACCTTTGGATGTGATCTGGTAATCCATGATGGTGAATTCATCAGTTTTTTCGTGATTGATATCTCTCCTGAGATTTAATTCAGTGCCAAGGTTGAACTCAATTTGATGGGAAGTAGGGTCTAAACCCATGGACATCTTATTGTCATGGTGAATTTTACTACCTTGCTTTGACCTTCGCTTTTTCTCTATGGAAACTTTAAAATCATCATTGAAACCACGGTGATAATAGGGAAGTTTGCCATTGGTTAAGTTCAGCCTTAGCTCTCCACCGGTTAGCCCAAGTTTGATGCTACCACCGGGTAGTTCTAAAAATTGATCATGAAAGTTTATAGTTAAGAATAGGTCAATTTTATCTGGCTGAACGATAGTCCCCTCTAATTTCATGAACAGGCAATCTTCGTATTTATTATCAATTTCAATAGTTTCTAGTTCTTTTCGCAAATCCTGCGTTATTACCATGCCAGTTGAAATTGGAATCATGAAGTTATTTTGATTAAAACCTAACATAATAATTTATAGTTTTTTAATCTATGTTGATCAGAAATTAAGATTTACGAAAGCTACAATAATCCTCGATTTATTCCGAGAAATTACTGAATTAGTAAGCAGTCAGCTGTCAGCGGTCAGTGGTCAGCTTTCCGTAACTCAGATTAAACCAATGCTTACCTATTTTAGGCGTTGCTGAATAATAGAATGATTTTAAGAGTAGGTGCGCGCCTCCTAGGGCGAGTAAATCGCCCTTGGGTCACACCTGTAGAATGGGCATCTTGGTGGAACGGGCATCTTGCCCGTTATCAATATCTGGTCGAGCGGGCAGGATGCCCACTCTACTGCTATTCATTACTTGATTCAGGAACGCCAAAAGCCAAGCTAGCTAGCCACAGTTAATCTGAAACGACATAAAGGTAAAGTTGAGCGGTGTGAAACCATTTTATAACAAAGCTAAACACTTTTGGTTTCACATCCGCTCCAATGCCATATTAGGCCAAAAAAAGGGGAGCATCCCAATTTGGCACGTTAGCTCTTTTTAGGGGGCTGAAACCCTTGAAATATCGTTGCTTTGGGTAATATTGTTTCCAAAATGGGATGCTCCCAAAAAAAGTTGCTTGGTGGTGGTTGGATTGAGGTATAAAATCCAATTTACAAGATTGCCGACCACTCAAACTTCTTGATGGGCAAATTATTTGTAGAAGGTTTTTCCTTCCTCGACAAGTCCTAAGCTTTGGAGGGTGTCGTTGATAGCATCCATCATACCCACGTCTTGCAGGGTTCCTTTACCATTTACTACGCGACGCAGAGCGACATAGAAGGTAATTTCCCCAACCGCCATTTCGTCGGTCTTGCTACCGCCAGAAACAATCTTCTGAGCATAATAGTTTAATTTTTCTTCGATCAAGTCATTCAGGTTCATTATTAGTTGTCTCCTTTGAAAGGTTCTAAATCCTTGCCTAAAGCCCTTTGATTGGGCCTGCACAGTAGCTTTTTGCCAACCGATCCTACCATGAAATGTGGGACAATGCTTACTGAATTACAGCAGTTTTCAATTGGGTGAGGAGTCGGGAATCGGGAATCGGGAATCGGGAACAGGGAACAGTTCAGGAGCAATTTAGGTTGACCCGGTGGGTGGAATGGGCATCTTGGTGGAATGGGCATCTTGCCCGTTATCAATATTTTCGGACGGACTTTCCCAACTGGCGAAGAGGTGGAAAATCAGGGCGAGCCCGTCTTATCACGCACCCTACGTACTAGGCTGGCTAATGCTAAAAATTAATTCTAAATTCTTCATTCTAAATTCTTCATTAGTCTATTGCCTTTTGACTTGTTCAGCGAAGCTTCCTAATTTCCTCTACAGGTATGCCAGTAGTTTGGCTAATCGTTTCATCATCCAAAAGAGGCAGAAGTTGGCGTGCAATTGTTTGGGCTTTTTCTTTCTCCCCTTCTTCTCTCCCTTGTTTCATTCCTTTTTCTATCCCTTGTTTCTCAGCAAAAAGAATCAGCCCTTGTTGGTCATGAATAAACATTTCTCGTTTTCCTAGTTCCTCCAACTCTTTTCTCGTTAAATTCGCCTGAGAAGCAATCCCAAATGCCTGTTGAAACTCTGGTATTTGTGCCATTTTATCTGGGACTGTATCTAAAGAAGGGGCATTTTTTAAAAAATACATCCACAACTCATCCAATTCTTCTAACTCCTCCAACTGTTTCTCAAATTTCGGTAACTCTACAAACAATAATTGTAAGTAATTTTCTACGTAGCTGATGTTGGTACTTTTTTCTCGGAACTCAAAATGATTAATTACCTGATTATTCTCAGGAAACATAATAAAATCGGTAATGGTCAGAGCAATCACTGGTTTGAGATAACGGTAGCCTTCCCCTTTACCTAATTGTAGTGAGTAAGCTTTAGCTGCGTTATACAAAACTCGACGAGCAAAAGACTCTACCTGCAAAACCTGCATTTCAATAATCACTAGAGAACCATCCTTCAGCTTAGCTTTCACATCCAGGAAAGAGTCTTTGAGGATTGGCAGAGGAGAAGACTGATAAGGATCAATAATTTCTAAATCTTGGATGAGAGGTTGATTGTGATAGACAAGAGCATTGAGGAAGCTAATCAGAATCGGCTTACTTTCCTGGGAGGCAAAGATTTTTTTAAAGGCAAAGTCGGTTTTGGGGCTGATGAATTTCATGGCTGATATTGGGCTGAGGGTGCCTTTACTAAAACAAGTAGTAGACTACAACTATAGCAATTCTAAGACTTGTGAGGTACAAATATCTAGGTTTTAGGGAGCAGGGAGCAGCGATGCAGCGCGGTCTTGGGGGTTTCCCCCATGAGCGACTGCATCAAGACGGGAGCAGGGAAGAGGGAAGAGGGAAGAGGGAAAAAAATCCTGTTGAGCTTACACTCCCCATCTCCCCACCCTTCCCACACTTACTTTCTTTTTGGCAACTATGATATCGACCCTACTCCTCCTCTTCTTCTTCCCTGAGCCAACGCCAAATCAACACGCAAAGATTCAACACTATGATTAGGTTTGCATCAAGGAATAAAGCTAGTAACTCCACAACGAACTCTATTAATAGCCAACGTTTTCGGTTGCGATTAGTCTTCTTGGTCATAGTCATTATTTTCAAGTGAAATGGTTAGTAAGCATTCAGCCGTCAGCCGTCAGCCTTGGCCAAACACGCTACGCGAATGGCTGATAGCTGATAGCTGATAGCTTAAAATGCTTCTGACTTCTAGCCTATTGACTAAAAAAATAGGTGTATAGGAGTTTGATATAAAAAACTTTGATGGTATTTACTGGAAAATATACCTAAATAAAAATAGGTATTATAACTATGAAGTAATAAACTAAAATATCCTAAAATAAAAACAAATAAAAATTGCTGTTAACCTAACACAAATCGAAATCTACATGGCAGAATTTAGTTAAGCATTCAGCGCATAGCGCATCAGCTATCAGCTAATGCGCTATGCGCACGCTACGCGAACAGCTTATGGGAGTTAAGTATCACAGGCTGGAAGCCTGTTCTACCTCTTGCCTCTTGCCTCTTGCCTCTTGCCTACTCCCTACTCCCTGCTGCCTGCTGCCTGCTCCCTTTCTTATGATAAATACCATGAACAACCAACAATCTCAACAACAACAGTTCATTGAATACATCGCTGACCAGATTTTCCCGATATCGAAAAGATCCGAAACCCAAAAACTATGCTTTCTACTGCGTTTTAGTCCTGAAAACTGGCAAGAAGAGAATGTGGACATTGCTCGCAAAATGGACGAAAAACTGGGAGGGTTTAATGAACAAAGTATTAATGCTACCCTGGCCGAAGTATTGAAAAAGCTGAAAAAGCAGTTTGGGGAGGAAATGAATAAAAATGGGGTAAATTGGGAGAATAAACGAGGAAGACCAGCGGATGACAAACAATCTCCTTGGCGAATTGCTTATGGCTGGTTATGGGATCATAAATTCCCTTACTGGCAAATGGATGGGCTTTGGCAAACCCTGATTAAAAAAGCGGCATCTCCTTCCCATTGGCTTCGTTTTACTCCAGATTCTATTAAAGGCATGGTTGGACCTACAAGGAAGAAGCATGAAATTGTTGTAGACGTTCCTTAGTATATGCATGTGGAGCTAAATTGTAACCAAAAGCATCTGTTGTTACTAAATCGCGGTATAGATAACAAGGATGTAGTTACCAACTATGTAGTCTGTCCTTCCCAAGCTTTTGCTCCAGATAATCGACTCACACAAAAGAAAATGCTGATGCCTCAGTCAGGGGCAATGTGTGAAGAGATAACATTTGATACGGTAGGGCAAGAGGAGTTTCTGGCTATTGTCTTAGAAGATTCCTTAGATTTTCCTTGGTTAACTCCTAATCAAGAAGAACCAGTTCCGATTTGGAATCCGGAACGGCTTAAGGAATTGTGGGCAAGGTTGGCAGGAGATAGCAATAATTGGCAAGCATTTTATCGCTCATTCCAGGTAGTAAAAGCATCTGCTTAGAATTAGGTAACAGGAAACACAGTAGACTAATATGGACAAACAACAATTTCAAGAGTATGGCAACTTCTTAATGTCCATCTTACGGGCAGTTGAAACTGACCATCGCCCTCAGTCAGTTTACCCCCTACTCCAAAAGAATCTCGACAAGCTAGATAAAAATTTAGAGCAGATATTGCAATCTTGGGCAAGGGAAACCCTCCCTCAACTTCAGCCAAAATTAGCTGAAGATGTTGCTAGAGTTATTCTCGAGTTCGGCATTTTGATTCAACAGTTTACTCTGGGCGACATAGCCAGTAACCTAGAAATTGCCATTGCTAGTTATCAAGTCATTGATATAGTTTTTACCTTGGAGGCATTTCCCCAAGATTGGGCAATGATTCAAACCAATCTCGGCGGTGCCTACTGTGAGAGAATAAAAGGGAAGAGAGCAGATAATATTGAACAAGCGATTGCTCATTGTATAAATGCCCTAAAAATC
>NZ_JAAHHE010000589.1:0-2948 GCF_010692525.1 Moorena sp. SIO3B2 | reverse complement strand
CTGTGGTGTGGAGGATTTGTGTTAGTTTGGCTCACAGGAGTTGTTTCTAAGTTGGCAGTTATTCCAGCACTTTGTGCTTTGTTACTATTAGCTTTTGCTAAGGTAATTTATCTCCCTTCTGCCTCTTCTTTGGTGGGGTATTTAGCTCCACAATCGTTGCGAGGAGTTTACTTTTCCCTTGAATCTCAGTGTTGGGCAGTAGGTTACTTTATTGGACCGTCTTTAGGAGGTTGGGCATTGGATCAATCTCCAGAATTTACCAGTGGTTTTTGGTTAGTGACTGCTAGCAGTGTGGGCTTAGGTCTTGGGATTTTGTCCTATCTGGGCAAGAAGAGTCATGAGGTGATAGGTGTTAGGCATCAGGCTTGAGGCAAATGGTGTTAAGTGTAATCTTGCCAACTAATTGAGTATTAAAGCAGCATAATTAAGTGTTTATGCATCAAAATAATTAAATTATGCTTTATTAATGAAGTTTAAAACTTTAATAGTGAAGCATTAAGCATCATATTGCTTGGGTTAGGATTAGGCTTGATGTCCTAAAACCCGACACCTATGACCTATGACCTAACACCTAACACCTATCATCTGTAAGCATTCAGCAGTCAGGCGTCAGCCGTCAGCTTATTTTATTCAAAGGTGCGCTCTTACCATTAAGAATTAAATTCGCCACGGGTCGCACCTAAAAGTACCGATTGCGCTACGCGCACGCTGCGTGAACAGTAGCGTGGCACAGGCTTATAACCTGTGACTTTCCTCATAAACTGTTCGCTTAGCGTGGCCTAAGGACAATGGCTGATAGCTGATAGCTGATAGCTGATAGCTGATAGCTGATAGCTTACTATCATCTTTATTTTCCCATCAAGAGGTCAGGTTTTCTGGCCTTATAATTGGAGGATAGCCAAAAGTAGATGCTTTGATTGTGGCAAAGCATCTACCTTTGGAAGGAGTGTTGTTGTCTTCCCTGTTGAGAGAGTTGAACTGACCTTGCTAGCTTTGCTAAAAACCCTTATCGACATTATCAGGCATTGGTGGTCGGAGTTTACCCTCCAGACCAAGCTAATGGCAGCAGCCACTCTGGTTGTCTCATTGCTCATGAGTGGCTTGACCTTCTGGGCGGTGAATACGATTCAGCAGGATGCTAGGATGAACGACACTCGCTTTGGTCGTGATCTCGGTCTCTTGCTGGCTGCCAACGTTGAACCTCATGTTGCGGCAAATAATTTCGACGAACTAGCTCGCTTTTCCAGCCGCTTCTACACTAGCACCTCCAGTGTGCGTTACATTATCTATGCTGACGAGGATGGGGAAATAATCTTTGGTATTCCTTTCTCCGCAGCAGAAGTAAAGAATTCTTTAACCATTAAGCGTCGGATTGAGCTACCCGAGGGCGACGCCAAAAACTCTGATCAGCCCATGGCACGGCAGCACCTGACTCCTGATGGTCAAGTCACTGATGTGTTTGTTCCCTTAATTGACGAAAACAAATACTTAGGGGTTTTGGCTGTGGGCATTAACCCTAACCCTACGGTGGTGGTTTCTTCCAATTTAACAAGAAATGTTACCATTGCTGTGTTTATCTCGATCTGGGTGATGGTGATTTTAGGTGCAGTGGGGAACGCCTTGACTATCACTAAGCCCATTAAAGAACTACTAGTAGGGGTGAGAAATATTGCTGCTGGTAATTTCAAGCAGCGGATTGAGATGCCTTTGGGAGTAGAACTGAGGGAATTGGTGTCTAGCTTCAATGACATGGCAGAGCGTTTAGAACGCTATGAGGAGCAAAATATTGAAGAACTTACCGCAGAAAAAGCTAAGTTAGAGACTCTAGTTTCCACAATTGCCGATGGTGCTGTACTGATTGATACCAATTTTCAGGTAATGTTAGTCAACCCGACAGCACGGCGGATTTTTGGTTGGGAGGAGCAAGACATTGTCGGTAAAAATGTCCTATACCATCTCCCTGATGTGGTCACAATGGAACTAACACGACCGCTGTATCAAATGGCTACAGCGGATAAACAGACAGAAACAGAACGGGAATCCCGCGAAGGTGAAGAGTTTCGTATTACTCTGACCAAACCGGTCTCTCGCACCGTTCGCATTCTCCTAAGTAAGGTACTCAACCAATACCGGGAAAATATTAAGGGAATTGCTATCACTGTTCAGGATATCACCCGTGAGGTGGAACTTAATCAGGCAAAAAGCAATTTCATCAGCAATGTTTCCCACGAACTCAGAACACCTCTATTTAACATTAAATCATTTATCGAAACCCTCCACGACTACGACGAAAAACTTAGCGAAGCTAAGCGCAAGGAGTTTCTTGACACGGCTAATCGGGAAACTGACCGACTAACTCGTCTAGTTAACGATGTCCTAGATTTATCACGGCTGGAATCTTGTCGAATTTATCAACTCGAACCCTTTGACATTGTTCGACCTATAGAGCAAACCCTGCGCACTTATCAGCTCAACGCTCGTGACCAAACTATTGAACTGGCTCAGGAGATTGAACCAGATTTACCACCAGTTATGGGTCACTACGATTTGTTGCTCCAAGTCTTGGCTAATTTAGTGGGCAACTCTTTGAAATTCACTGAGTCTGGTGGACGAGTGGTAATTCGTGCTTATCAATTAGAACCCGAACTCAATACCAAAGAAGGAAAAGACAGGGTGCGAATTGAAATCTCGGATACGGGAATTGGCATTGCTCCAGAAGACCAACAGGCGATTTTTGACCGATTTTTCCGGGTAGAAAACCGAGTTCATACCCTGGAAGGGACGGGATTGGGGCTTTCAATTGTCAGAAACATTATCGAAAGACATCATAGCCGAGTAAACTTAGTCAGTGAAGTGGGAGTTGGGACAACATTCTGGTTTGATTTAGAGGTGTGTGAAGAACAAAAAATTACGGTTAAAGAACATTTGCAAGTAGACACCTCACAGAC
>NZ_JAAHHE010000588.1:0-2963 GCF_010692525.1 Moorena sp. SIO3B2 | reverse complement strand
AGTCCACATTGTATTTTGTTCAGATTGTGGCTTCCGGATTAGACATTTTTCTAGGATTTGTTTACCCGTGTCACCTCCCCGTTAGCGGCAGTGTGGCTAATCTGTTTCACCTCTGATTCCGCCCTGGATTAAACTAAGCCGGTGAGTCGCCTCACTGACTCGTCTTCAAAACCGTACGTGACACTTTCGCATCATACGGCTCCTCATCATAGGAACCATTGTCATTGGTACCTCTAAAACGGGTTTTCATCTAACTCATTAGAGTTAATTTTAGTACCGTGTTTGGCGTCGTGACAGTGGAGGTGTAGTAACTCAAGATTTTGAGTTTCGTCTTTTCCACCTAATGTGCGTGGTAGTATGTGGTGCGTTTCTAACAAATCTCCTTCCTTGAAGGTAAGACCACAATGAGCACATTTCCTTTCTTGCCTTTTCAAAAGCTTTCCCTTTTGACTGGTCATCTCAGGATGTTTCTGCATTCTGGTACTCCAGTAAATCAGGTCTCCGTCGTAGGGGCTTCGAGTTTCTTGTACTTTTGTATGCCTAACTATGTCTGTTTTGGCATGTTTTTGAAGAAATATTTCTTCGCTTTGAAATACCCAATTGTCTACTTTGTCGGCCTCCCAGGGTTTTTTGGCTTTTTCTGCCTTTGTTCCCCAGTATTTCCTGTTTACCCAGGTTTTTGATTTATTTGGGTGTCTCCTGTATCCCCATCTTTGAAGCTTGTTCCAAAGCAGATAGTCTATTTTTGAGAATGTTTCCTTACTACATACAGATTTGTTGTAGTTGCACCATCCTCTTACAATAGGTTTTAGTTGGCTAATCAGAGCCTTCTGGGGGGCAGCTCTATGTCTGTATATAACTTCTGTGAGTTGCCCATAATGCTTTTGAATTGCTTTCTCCGATGGTTTGATGATGGTTTTAAAACCTTGCTTTGAGTGTGTTTTACCTACCTTGTATTGACGGATATTGAATCCGATAAAGTCAAAACCTTCAAAAGTATGGGTAATTTTAGTTTTGCTTGGTTTTAATTCCAAACCCATGTCATTCAACCATTTATTGATGATTCTTTGACATTCTTCTACTACGGTTTGGTCTTTGTGTATGATGACAAAATCATCAGCATAGCGAATTAGACTTAATGCTCTTCTATTTTTGGATTTTTCTCCTTTCATAGAGATAGCATGTTGTTTAATTCGTTCTTCCATTCCGTGGAGGGCTATATTTGCTAGGAGGGGGGATATTATACCACCTTGGGGGGTACCCTCGTTTGTAGGTGAGAATGTTCCATTATCCATTACACCGGCTTTTAACCAAGATTTGATTAGTCGCCGAATGGATGGATAAGTATTTAATTTTTGAAGAAGAGCATCATGGTTGATTTTATCGAAGCATTTGGCAATGTCGGCATCAAGTATCCATTTGGGTTTTTTACTGATGCTGTTGAATATTGCTTGAATTGCGTCGTGACATGAGCGTCCTGGTCTGAATCCATATGAATTAGGTTCAAATTTGGCTTCCCGGAGACGAAACCTTAGATAGTGGAGCCTTACTAACAAGCCTTAAAACCTTCTCTGCATAACCTTAAAACTATAAAGGCTCCACTATCTTGCGGTAACTTCTGACCATTCAGGTTCGAGTGCCTGTTTGAGAAGTGCTTGTAGGGCGCGGTCATATATTGTAGGGATACCTAGAGGTCGTTTTTCCGTCCGTCCGGGTTTGGGTATCCAGACCCTTCTAGTTGGTTGAGCCTTCTTAGAGACCTTCAGGCTGGCTACTAAGGCGAGGCGTTGCTTATTGGTTAAAGCTTTTACCCCGTCTATTCCGGCAGTCTTTTTACCTTTGTTTTCTTGGGTAACCCTTCTGACCGCTATCATTTTGGCTGACCTTGAAGTTACCGTAAGAGAGTGGAGCCTTTATAGCGACAGGTTATAGGTAATAGTTTTAAGTTATATGAATTAAGGCTCCACTCTCTAAGGTTTCGTCCCAGGATTTCATCAGAGTCTTTTGAAGCTTCCTTACCACGCAAACGTCACCACGTTGGGAGGCTCGATATATCCGTTTTTGCAACTTAAATATGGTCATTTCTAGCTTGCGCCAGTTGACCCTATTCCATTCTGACTGTGGGGCAAACCCCCGAGTTTTAGACTTGTTCATTGCTACTTACAGCTAAATCATTTCCTATAACGTGAATCCGTCAGCATATCCTGGGAATTACTCCAGACGTTAGCTTTTGATTCAATCTTGCCTCTATAGGACTTGCGGCTAACTACCTACTCAGAATCTTCGACCTTTCAACAGAGTACCTATAAAGGTTACTTCGTTCCTGATAACCATTCTGTGGACTTTTAGGGTGGTATTATTCACCGGGAGCTTTGTGGGAAATCATTACTGACTGGCAAACCAGTAATACCTATCTCCTTTGACTATTTGTCTGTAGCGTGTCAGCCGTTTCGCTACTTAGTGATGACGATGATTAAACATACCTTTCTCTCGTACCCATGAGTCCAATGCCTGTTACTAACACCACTTTTGGCTAGTAGTGCTTCACTGTTCGACCCTTGCATCAATCCACAGGTTTGTTAGTTCTGTGAATCAGGGTAGGGCTGTCACTCGGATTTCGCGAGGGTCAGAAGTTACCGAAAGAATAGTGCAGCCTTTATGGTCAGCAGGTTAGGCATCATAGGAGTAAGGTTTTGTACTAAGGCTGCACTATTCTTTGGTTTTGTCTCCGGGATGGATTTTCACCATCATGGTTATCAAGTTGTCATGGTTCGTAAACCAAGCAGCTAATCCCCCAAGTCTTTATCGGACATGGTTTCTAGCTAACGAATCGCACTGCCAGCTTCACTCTGCGAGGTTGCCGCCTGCTCGGTGTGGCCAGATAGGGAGTCACTTGTCTCCTCAAGGATGGGGTTTTCACCCATATCCGTTAGATAGTTAGGATTTTTGAGGTTTTAACCCTC
>NZ_JAAHHE010000587.1:0-2972 GCF_010692525.1 Moorena sp. SIO3B2 | reverse complement strand
CCCGCCTAGAGTGCGTTGAGTCATGGGTTTGCTGGAGGAATACTATGTACGAATACTATAAAGGATTGATTGCCAACTATAGCTGATTGTTGATCATACCATGTCAAGGGGTGATCTATCAAGGCAATCTATCAGCTATCAGTTATCAGCTATCAGCTATCAGCTATCAGCTATCAGCTATCAGCTATCAGCTATCAGCTATCAGCTATCAGTTATCAGTTTATGAGTTAGGTCACAGCGTCGAAGCGTCACAGCGTCGAAGCATCACAGCGTCGAAGCCTGTGCCACTGACCACTGATGGCTGACGGCTGATGGCTGATGGCTGATAACTGATAGCTGACCGCTGAATGCTTACACCCCTTCAGATGGTTTAGTCCTGGAATGCTGTATTAGGGGATGGCTCCTCTGTGGAAACCACGTTGAGTAAATTCCGAAGACCTTGATTCCACTTTTCTAGTTTTAAATAGTCGGTCATTTCAATTTCCTCAATTAAGGAGTTAAGGGATTCATCAAGATTAGCTAGCTCTAGGATTTCTGCCATCCGATTTGCATCTAATTCAGACAAAAACGGAAGAGCTATTAGCTGGCGATATTCTTCTGATAACTTACTATTTTTTTGGTTAATTATACTCATTATTTTCAACTTAACTTTTTTTCATTTGTAAATAAATATTTATTAGTAATTTATTATTTAATAAATAAAAATATTTTAAAAAATATATATTAATTATTTAATTAATAAAGGAAGATTGGGGCAATCAATGAAGGAATTACCCCAAGCGGTTTCCGCACCATAATTAGCTATAGTTAATCATAATATTTTGTTTACTGATTATGCTTCTTAAGCTCAAAAAATATTTTGCGCAAACGCTTTAGGGCACGATTACCTCGCTGTCTGGCAGACGCCTCAGTAATATCTTCTCCCTTAGAAGCTAGATGGTTTACTACTTGTTTCCAAGATAAGCCTTTTATGTGCCGTAACACGATTAGCTTGTTGTCCTTTGGCTCTAACTTTTGAAGAGCTAGCTCCAACAGCTTGAAGTTTTCCTCCTCAGAGTTTTCTGAGTCGAGACTATTGCTGTCTTCTAGTGCTATTTGATGTTCTTTAAAATTAGCATCCCATGACTTTTCTTTTTTTTGTTTATTTTTTTGTTTCCTGCTCATTTCACGGATGACATTGAATGAAGTCCTCCTGATCCAGGCTCTAGGTTTTTCAATCTCTTCGCCAGATTCTAGCAGTTTTATTCCCCGTAAATAGGTTTCAGTAATCACCTCGTATATTTGGTAATCCGGTAAATTAAATTGGCGTAGTTTGGACTTTATTCCGTTGATAAATGAAGTATTATCCCAAGTTTGCTTTACGCAGGCTATAATCAAAAAAACAAAAAGTTTTTGCCCAGAGCAAATTTGAGAATTTTTTACAATCAGCCTATAATAAATTGATAAAGATTTTTTTTTGGATAAAGGTTGAAACGCTTGGTCAAAATTTTCCTTCATTTATTATATATCCTCGAATAATTATGTCTGGTTTAGTGTTTTGATCATTTTTTGCAATAGGAGTGTAAATTCGCATAATCGATATCCGTATCAATGTTCCTCTATATATATGTGCAGAACTGTCAGAAAGTGTGACACCCTCTCGGGAAAATTTCCAAAAAAACAGGGTGCTTTAATTTTGAAGAGCAGCACCTCTAGAGCAATGAGCCAGTCAATGTCACAGAATCCTTGAACAGGCACATTAATATATAGCCTGGTGATCAGACTCTAAAGCTGCTAGTAGCGATTGAAAGAACATGCGTACTAATTTTGCGCAAAAATTCTTTGGGCAGGACTTACGCGGTTAAGTTGATATAGCCCCCCTAGCCCCCCAATTTTGGGGGGTAATGATGTCAAAGTCCCCCGAGCGAGGGATTGCTCGCTCGGGGGATTTAGGGGGCAAATGCGTAAGTCCTGTTGGGGTAGGAATTCTACTCTGAGTGAAAGCCTGCTGGATAGTTTGTAGCGTCTAGGCAGGCACTCAAGAGGAAATCGTGGCTATTTAACCAGTCGTCTCTAAGTGTTCAATCACTATGTTAAAGAATCAACAGAAAAAACCAAGTAAGTACAACTTCCCAGTTTGGCAAATTTCCTTACCGCTCTGTGGAGTCCTGATCTGCGCCATCGGAGCTATCACCACAGTCTATATGATCAACGGTCGCTATCTTTTTCACCTAAAGGCTACTCCCAAGGGACTGGAAATCATGACTGATGTAGACAAAAGGGAGATCAAAGAGACATTAAATTAGCACAATAAATCAATAGACCTCGCCGCAACAGTAGCGAGGTCTATTCAACAGGGGGAAACTAGTTTTGGGGGTCTGGCAGTTACCTCACTGGGGAGCATGTCACCCTTGTAATTATGTATATAGATCCCCCCTAACCCCCCTTAAAAAAGGGGGGAATTAGATTCAAAAGTCCCCCTTACTAAGGGGGAGCAACGGGGGATCTGAATCAGGGATTAACAAAACTAACATGCTCCGCTTCACCGAATTGAGAATTGCTATATTATCGACCAATACTCATAATCCAGGTACCGACATAACTGGGTAGTGGAATATCACCAGGGGCTAAGACATAACAAACGAAGTAATAGGTACCCCCATCAGGGTTTTTGACATTGGAAAATACTAATTCCACATTTTCATTGGCTGGAACTGCCTCTTCCATATAAATCTGAATGCTATAATTCTCTTTGTCCCAGACTACCTCAGAGACCGGGAGGGATTTACCGTCAACGCGCACCTCAATTTTGTCCACGTCGAACTTACCATCGTAGTAATCTGGATAAGAAATAGAAAACTGAGCGACTCCCAATTCCAGTTTCTTCTTGGGAATCCTCAAGCGGTAACGATCCCAGTAATTGGGGGCACCGTTAAAATCTAGGTGATATCTCAGGATATTTTCCCGCTTAACACCACTCCAGAGTACCAATC
>NZ_JAAHHE010000586.1:0-2977 GCF_010692525.1 Moorena sp. SIO3B2 | reverse complement strand
ATTTAGCCTGGGGTGACAGTGACTACCAAACCCTTTACATTACAGCAAGAAACAGTCTTTACCGTATTCGTCTTAAAATTAAAGGGATGCCCTAGAAAGTTATAGCAATTCTCCTGGATTAATCAGAGAATTAGTAGGAGTAGATAATTCATAGTTCAAATTAATGGTAGTGGTACACAAGTAGTGATCGATAACAGAAGCGTCTAAACCTCGTCTATTTTATGGAGATGTCTACTGAAAATATTTCAAGATTGAGTGCATACATCTCATCCTGGAAGCGCATAAAAATATTCCATACCTCTTCAGTCACCATATAAACTAGGCTACGGGAAACTTCTATCTCATCCAGACGGCGGGCTAGATGGATAGAATCTCCAGCATGATCCGCTTCTACCACGCTATGTAAGGTGAGCCAAGTTAGATCATGCTCAGAAATTTCCTGAGTCCGCATGATTTGCTCATTGAGACATTCATTGAACTTCTTGGCGTAAATCTCTTCTACCAAAAATGCAGCGATGATAATAGTCGGATCAGGAGCATTAAAATAGCCTTCTAGTCGTTGTCTGAGTTTTATCCCAGGTGAGCTAATGTTCAGAGCATCCATCTTCCCGGTAGCAATTGACTCTGGTTGCCAGGGATAAAAGGCATGATAAAAGCGATTATATAGTAAAGTATGACACTGTTCAGGATTTCCGTTCCCAAGTTCATCATAGAGCTGTTTTACAAGTAAGCAACGAATAACATTATCGTCGATTCTAGACACAGCACTAGCGAGCCAGCGGACAAACTCTGCAGTAATCCCCTGAAGATTATGGAGAAGCAACCAAATACTGGAAAGATCGATAGGCCTTGAATGCAACCACTGGAAGTAGTCATTTCTTATATCTTTTTGCTCGTAAAAATCAATGAGTGCTTCTAGGCTTTGGTAATTCCGATCTGGAGTAGTTGAGTTATTCTCAGGAAAACTCAGAGACACTGGTGATTCTTTCTGAGAAACCGAATGAAATGTAACCATACAAAAATTGTATCTTGTTAAAAAAGTTAGCCAAAAACATCAGTCTACTATTTACTATAGTAGTTTATAGTAATTCAAGAGTGTTGTAGTCTTTAACTTGACTATCGTTTCCCTGATGCCCGATATATTGTCAATGCTGCGGCACACTCAGGCTGGTTCGTAAGATTTCGGAAAAATTCTAGACCGGCTTCTAGCCTTTGAGAATCCTTTCCCAGTTTTCGTGTCATTTCCATGAGAGTTGGTTGTATACAAGAGTGCATATACTCTACCAACTTCTCTAGATCTTGATCTTCAGTATTACCAAAGTTATAAAACGCCCATGGTATATTAGTGACCTCCCGAAAACCCACTGAAGTTAAAAGTGGTCCCAAAATTCGCCCGATACAGGGATTACCATCTGCATATAAGAACATTTCACGGTAAGATTGTAGTAAATATTGATAATCAGGTGAGTCAGGCCAAATCAGGTGAGTTTCGTAATCAGTTTCAGTTACGGTAATTCGACCGCCTGGCTTGAGGACACGGTACGCTTCCTCCAGAATTGCTTTGGGATTTGAGACATGTTCTAAGAACCAGATGGCATAAACATGATCAAAACTGGCATCGGGCCAAGGAAGCTGAATGGCATCACCTACACGCAGATCAATGTTGTTGTCAAAACCAAGAGTATTTAAATAGTGCTGAGCGCATTCTATTTGAGTAGATTCGAGATCGATTCCAGCTACTTTCAAATGTGGAAAACTGTCTAGAATTATTCCTAAGACAGCACCTGTACCACAGCCGATTTCTAACAAATTCTCGGTAGGAAACAAATTGAGATCGCGCAATAGCACTTTGTCCCGCCAATATTGAGCTTGTTTAACTAAGCGTTGTTGCTCTTGATGTGAATAGCCATGTATGTACTTTTTGGACAAGTGTTAGTCTCCCAACTGAACTAATTTAGAAGATTGTCGATCAAGTTTCTAAATTAACATGGATGATTTGAACACACTTTAATTGGCCAGCACAAGAGTGTGTTCAAAATTTTAACTATCCTATTGTTTCTAACACAGTATATCTTAATTTATCTGCTGCCTCTTCCATTTCTACTAGTGATTCAATCGCCATAACATCTGTAAGTGAAACACCTAAAATTTTAGCAGCTTTACGAATGGCTTCCTTCTCCTTTTGATGATATTCTCTATCAGCTCGGCACATCTTTATCGCTTGATATAAAATAACTTTGGGCGAATTCATGGGAAAATCAAAATTAATCTTCTCCAATAGCTCTTCGAGATTAACATCTTTCCAATTCAGGTTTTTGACAGTGGCAATATACTCTTTACTGATTTCTGGCAAATACTCTTGACTACATCCGAACAAAACCAGCTCATCAATGTACCAATCCAATTCTGCCTCTGCCAGCTCACCCTCTGCACCAGCAATTGCCAACAACACACGACTATAATTAACCGCAACATCAAAGTCACCAGGTTGGTGAATATTGTATTGTCTTTTTGAATAGGGGGATGGTTGCAGTGCCTTGCCGTTACTCATATTTTGTCCTGGATTTGTCTAAGCCTGATTTACTAATAAAGTATTAATAGTAGACTAATATTTGAACAATGTCAATTTTTGCTAGGGCGTGTCATCAAATAGGTATCAATCTAGTTTAGAATCGATAGCTGTAGAGAGTTGAGTTAATCAGGAGCTGTGCTATAGCAATCCTATCTGATTCGTGAAAGAAATGGGCTGCTTTAAGGCAGAAGGCAGAAGGCACCCACCCCTAACCCCTCCCAGGAGGGGAATGGCAGAAGGGACCAGAGTTGGAGCTAGTTTTTAATAAGTCCAGTGATTTTACAAATGATTTGGGTGTGGCTCTTTTGGAAAGACGTTTGGTCAGGTTTAGAGAGGTATCGGAAGAGTAGGAGGAGCAGTAATAGAGCAACGAGCTTGAATTAGTCGTTTCATCAAAGGAAGGCC
>NZ_JAAHHE010000585.1:0-2980 GCF_010692525.1 Moorena sp. SIO3B2 | reverse complement strand
GGCTTATTCAATATGAACGTAATCGAAGATAGAAGTGCGTTTATCGGCCCAGATGGAAATCCAGACCGATCCTTAGTTTTTGGGAATAATAGTAGTGAAATAGCAGCTCTGAGCTTGACGGGTGAAGGTCAATCTGGAACTGTGACCAGGGATATTACCAACTCAGCACAGGATCCTGAGATATTACCAACATCAATAGTTGACCCCTCAGCATTAATTGTTGCTAACTGTCCCAGGAGTGGAAAAGTAGCGGTAGATGAACTTGGTGAATTCATTGTTACTGGACGAGGTGGCTTACCCCCAAGTCCTCTAGACCCAATTAATCAACAGTCTGTACTGGTAGATTGGGTTACCCTTGATCCTGAAAAAGAGAACATCGAAGAAGCTACCTCTACTCCTACTCCTGATGCCAGTTACTTGCCCATGAGAGGGAAACGCCGGACTGCCTCTACTCCTACTCCTGCTCGTCCCAAGAAGAAAATAGTGGAAGCTCAGGGTTGGATAGTGGGCGAGGATGGTACAATTATCTTGACGGCTGAACCGAATAATGTTACTCCTAAGAGTAATTGGTATATTCCTAGGTCTTGCGGTAGCAAGGGTTGAGCAATATGTTGGAAATTGCAGTAATTTTCGGCGTTGCTGAATTAAGGAATGAATGCGCGATCATATGGTTTTGTTAAAGCCCCCTAAATCCCCCAAATTTGGGGGATTTTGAAAGTTTTGTTCCCCCACCGGTGCGCTTTCCGTCGGCGAATTAAATTCGCCACGGGTCGCACCGCAGAATTGGGGGGCTAGGGGGGCGAAACCATACCCAGAATCAGCAACGCCCAATTTTCAGCATTGAGGATACTTATGGATAAGTATAGCGCTAGGTTAAGTGGATTCAGCTTAATCCAGTCAGTGTTGGAAATTTCAGCAATTTGGGAAAGAGTGCGTACGCGTAGCGGCTCGTACCGAGCATCGCAATGTAAAAGACTAGCGCTAGGTTAAGTGGATTCAGCTTAATCCAGTCAGTGTTGCTGATTTGAGCAATGTTGAGAGAATGCGATCGCGTAGCTTGATCTACGGTCAATCGCGCCTTTTTGAGCAACAAAGCGTGAAAATCCTTGACTGTTGGAAACTCCAGCAATTTGGGAAATCACGATAGTGCTAGCTTAATCAGTTTCGGTAGTTATCGAAAATTCCAGCAATTTGGGCTAATCATGATAGAGCTAGCAACAGCAACAAAGCGTGAAAATCGTTTACTGTTGGTAATTTCAGCAATTTGGGATAAGAGTGCGATTCGGGCTTTGCCCGACGCTTCGCGATCGCGCCTTTTTGAGCAACGCGCGATAGTTATCGAAAATTCCAGCAATTTGGGCTAATCATGATAGCGCGCTTCTTCAGCAACGCCCGATAGTTATCGGAAATTACCGTAATTTGGGATTATCATTATCATACTAAATTGATTAACAAGGGGTGAAAATCCTTTACTGTCGTAAATTCCAGCAATTTGGTAAATCATGCGATTCGGGCTTTGCCCGACGCTTCGCGATCGCGCCTTTTTGAGCAACGCGCGATAGTTATCGAAAATTCCAGCAATTTGGGCTAATCATGATAGCGCGCTTCTTCAGCAACGCGCGATAGTTATCGAAAATTCCAGCAATTTGGGATAATCCCGATAGAGCTAGCTTAATCAGTTTCGGTAGTTATCGAAAATTCCAGCAATTTGGGATAATCCCGATAGAGCTAGCAACAGCAACAAAGGGTGAAAATCGTTTACTGTTGGTAATTTCAGCAATTTGGGATAATCGCGATAGAGCTAACTTGAGCAACGCGCGTGAGTTATCGAAAATTCCAACAATTGTGGATAATCGCGTACGCGTAGCGGCTCGTACCGAGCATCGCGTTAGCATGAGCAATTTCTATAGTTATCGAAAATTCCAACAATTTGGGATAATCATGATAGTGCTAGCAATAGCAACAAGGGGTTAAAATCCTTTACTGTTGGTAATTTCAACAATTAGTGATGATAGCGATCGCCTTTGGCGCGGCTGAGGCCAAAGGCCACGCTGCGCGAACGCCGATCCCATAGCGGTTAGTCCCAACCATCACGTAGGGTGACTGGATGTCAATTGAGCTAAGTTGAGCAACTTCTAAATCTTACTCCTCACTCCCCTCAGCTTCTTGATTCATAGGTTCAGGCAAATCAAAAATAATCACAAATTTACCATCAGGCATCAAGCGTTTAAGAGCCTTTAAGTGCCCCTCCGCATCAGACCGGTTCCGGTACCGACCAACAACCACCCGTTGCATCCTCGGCAATAGGCGGATGATTGCCCACGGGTATAGGCGTTCAGAGTAGGTCATAATTTAAGGTATCTCCTTAACTGGGGGTCTAGAGCCAGCCTTCGGCCTTCGCAAAACTTCAGGCTGGCTCTTAACGTTTTCACGTCAGATGATTCTATTATAACATACAAAAACTTTTATTATAACATATTTTGCAAATTTTTGTAACAAAGTATTGGGGGAATCGGGAGTCGGGAATCGGGAGTCGGGAATCGGGAATCGGTTAAAAAAAATAGCGCTAGATAAACTTGACTAAAGTATAGCGCTATTATAAACTGGTAACTTAATTAACCTAAACATCCCTTAAGACTCCAAAAAATAGCGCTAGATAAATTTCACCAAAGTATAGCGCTATTATAAACCTACCCACTTAATCAAATCAAACATCCCTTAGCACTTATAAAAAGTTAGCGCTAGATAAATTATAAATTTTTGTTAAAAAGCAACACAGTCTAGGAACTATGTGTTATCTTAAATATAAGATTAGCGCGATAGTAAAGGGGAACAAAAAATGAACCAACAAACCAAGATAGTCGGAACTACCCAAGCAGCTTTTCTTCTAGGGATTTGCGTCCAACGAGTTCGCCAACTTCTGAAAAATGGTAGAATTAAGGGCGCTCAAAAAGTAGGCAGATTTTGGCAAATTCCCCTA
>NZ_JAAHHE010000584.1:0-2992 GCF_010692525.1 Moorena sp. SIO3B2 | reverse complement strand
GGTTAAAGATCCACGGGTGTGTTGTTGGGAAATCTGTGAAATTAATCCCCTGCTCGATACCCTCAACACCATGGTGGAAAACTCCCTGGGCATTTTTGAAACCGTAGTGGATGCCATTGCCAATCGCGTAGAAGTAACACCGAAAGCATAAGACTATTGTTCAACGATGATTAAATTTTGTATTCCTCTTTTATTCAAAAGCTGATAGCTGATAGCACCTCAAGTAGCGTGCGCGTAGCGCTGTTCGCTGATAGCTGATAGCTGATAGCTGATAGCTGATAGCTTACCTAATCACTATCCACCAAAACAGTAACGGCTGCAACAGCAATCAGCATCTCATCATTTTTATCATTAAGTTCTGGAATCGCCCTGCCTTGAACCACCATTCCACCGGACTCAAGGGATAGAGTTTTCTGACCGAAAGGGAGTACAGCCAGTACTTCATTTTCCCGGACTTGCTCTGGGTAAGGCACGGCGACTTGAACTTCAACTATCATTTGATTGGGATGCTCTAAACCAGCTACTTCCCAAACACCAGGTAAGGCATTGTGAGCAATAGCGTTCCGTACAGCTCGTGCTGCTGCTACGGTTGGGTCTTGACCGTGTTGGTCTACTCCCATTCCCATTTCAATAATTAAGCGTTTAAGAACCATGGCGAGTATATTCGCGACTATATTCAATGCGTAACCGTTGAATTGGGTCATCCTCCGATTCTGGGACAGTATCACGACGGATTTCTTGTAAGCCCAATTCCTTAAAGTAAGCTAGTTCTGTATCGGACAACGGCCAAGGAGGACCATCCGGTTCAGTGTCGGTATCGCGAAACCGAGTGATAAGTAACAGGGTTCCTCCTGGGGCGAGTAAGAATGCGATCGCATTCATAACAGTTGACCGAACCTTGAGGGGTAAGGCTTGGATATTACGACATTCAAACACAAAATCAAATTTCTGATACCATGCTGGATCTAATGCAAATAAATCCGCAACTTGGTACTTGACCTGGGAATCGGGAAATCGTTTTTGGCACCATGCGATCGCAGTCGGGGAAATATCAAAGGCAGTCACTTGGAAACCCTGCTGCGCCAACGCTTCAGCATCATCCCCTAACCCACAACCAACCACTAGGGCAGAGCGACCCGACCCTTGGGGTGTATTACGCGCTAACCAATCCTGTAGATAAGGATGGGTTGTTAAACGCGCCCAAGGTATTTGCCCTGAATCCCCATTAGCTTCGGCATATAAAACCTCAAACCATTGAGATGGATTATCTTGACGAATTGATTCCGATGCCAAGAGTTTGACCTTTTGCTGTAGTGTTTCGGGTTGTTGCTCGAACATAGGTCTGGGGTTGGTAATGCTTCCTAATTTTATAGCACTACCCATTAAGCTGTTTTAGTTAACTTTTGCCTTTAACTTTTGCCTGTTGCCTTTTGCCTCTTGCCTTGCGCGTAGCGCTATAACTATTCCAATCTCAATCCCTGTCTTGTGAGGGAGATCAGGTTATAGCAGTCGCCAGGGCAGTTAGGACATGACAAAAGTCTCAAACCTAAGTAAGCGCAAGAGTGTTACTTCTGACTTCTGACTTCTGACTTCTGACTTCTGCTATAGCAGTACCAAATTACAAACTAAGCCATTTGGCTGATTTATGCAGTGAGGGGTTACACCCCTCATTTAATCAGGTATATTTGAAATATAAGATGCACCCTGATGATCGAGAGAGTCAGTAACACGGCTCTCTTTTTTTTTGCCTGTTGCCTGTTGCCTGTTGCCTTTTGCCTTTTGCCTTGCCCGTAGCGCTATATCACTCCTGCCAAGACTCAAACCGACCTGTCCAGTTGCTTGACAATATATAGCACTACCGATTAAGGTGTTTGACATTTATAAAACCAGCAAAAGCTGTTCTAGTAAACTATTGCCTATTGCCTATTGCCTATTGCCTTGCACGTAGCGCTATACTCTCTAACCCCAAGAGCGGAATCTAGCTGCAACACCTCACTAGCAAGCATCTCGGCCTGGTTGATAGTCAACTGTGAAATAACTGACATCACAGTAGCGATCGCAGGTGGATTTACACTCAACTCATCCACCCCCAACCCTAATAAAATCGGTATCCCTACTGGATTCGATGCCAACTGACCACACACACTAACTGGAATTCCTGCTTGATGCGCAACAGTTACCGTTTGTTGAATCATCCGTAGTACAGCCGGTTCAAGGGCATCAGCTAGCTTCGCAACTTTGGGATTAGTACGGTCAGCGGCCATGACATATTGACTCAAATCATTAGTACCAATGCTGAAAAAGTCCACTTCAGCCGCTAACTGATCAGCCATGGTTACTGCTGCGGGGACTTCTACCATAATCCCCACTGGCATCTGTTCATTAAAACTATACCCTTCTTGGCGCAACTCAGCTTTAGCCTCTGCTAGGATTTCCTTAGCAGCCCGTACCTCTTCTACTGAAGAAACCATGGGAAACATCACCTTAATGTTGTGTCCATAACTCCCTCGTAGAATCGCCCGCAGTTGGATTTTGAGCATCTCTGGACAATCCAAACTCTGACGAATCCCCCGCCATCCTAGGAAAGGGTTAGGCTCCGGGGTGTGCCGAGCAGAGGGAGGATCAGAAGACGCTAGATTCAGGAAGGGCATGGGCTTGTCACCGCCAATATCTAAAGTACGAATCGTTAGGGGATGGGTACCCATAATTTCCGCAATGGCTTGATAGATTGCCAACTGCTCTTCTTCCATCGGAATAGTTAAGCGTTCCAGATAAAGAAACTCAGTCCTAAGTAAACCTATCCCTTGAGCACCACAATCGAGAGCGAATTTAGCATCAGCTTCTCCCAAAACATTTGCCATCAAGGGAATTTTGTGTCCATCTTGAGTAATTACCTCCGTCGGTAATTCATCCTTACTGTTGCTCTGTAGCTGTAATTCTTGCTTCCGTTCCTCAGAAGGCTCTACCCAAATTTGACCGGTTGTCCCATCCA
>NZ_JAAHHE010000583.1:0-2993 GCF_010692525.1 Moorena sp. SIO3B2 | reverse complement strand
GTTTCTGGTTGAGTGTGATGGGTGTGCCCTAAGCCACCTCAATATACTCACAGAATGACACTGATTCAGGAGCACTTAATCCATCTTCTTTCAATCCTTCCAAATGAAACATCACTGCCTCAGTAATTAATTGTTTAACGTCTTCTAATGTTTCTGCCACCGCAACACACCCAGGAAGATCTCGAACATAAGCACCGTAGCTATTTTTTCCTTTTTCAATAACAACTGCATAGCGCATTAGATTTTATCCTCATCTATTTGAGCTTGTCGCCATATATTTTTAAGAGTCCCAATTGGAACCTCAAGACTTGATTTACCGGCGTTGCGTCAGTCTTCCTTTGAATAGGAGTAGAGTGGGCATCCTGCCCGCCCGAAAATATATTGTAACGGGCAAGATGCCCATGCTACATACGACCCAAGGGCGATTTACTAGCCCTAGGAGGCGCGCACCTACTCTTAAAATCATGCCATTATTAAGCAACGCCCCAAGCCCTAGCCCTTTGGGCTAATCCCACGATCTTGTAGGGTGCGCCCTCGAAAGGGTAACGCAGCAAGCGCAAAAAAGCAAAAAGTTCCAACTCTTAACCAAACCAGCATCATTAGCTCCGGTAGGTTGCTGAAACGTTGGGATTAATGATCGTGATTTTTCTGCCATTATGGAAGTAACTCCTACTTGGTTGGGAGAAAAGCCGCGCTGGTAATAGCCGTTAACCTTCACCAGCGCGGTTATTAGTTTCAGTGTGTACCTTCTATAGTATAGATAAATCCTCGAAAAAATGCAAGGGTTAATAAAAATTATTTACATTTATTTACAAATAGCCTAAATAGCCATTTATAGACTCATTTATGTTTAATTTACTTTGACATTATTTTTTAATTTACTGATATAAAAAGGGAGCTGATTAGCTAAAATTAGGGAGCCTAGAGTAGGTCAGAGTTAAAATACTAAAAAGCCTGTCTACATCATTAGAATAAAATGCGTTCGCGTAGCGGCTCAGAGCATCGCATCCAGTGCCCGGAAATATTATGCGTTCGCGTAGCGGCTCAGAGCATCGCATCCCATGCCATACAAGATTATGCGTTCGCGTAGCGGCTCAGAGCATCGCATCCAGTGCTGGACTATTACGCGATCGCATCCAGTGCCCGACAAGATAATGCGATCGCATCCAGTGCCCGACAAGATAATGCGATCGCATCCAGTGCCCGACAAGATAATGCGATCGCATCGAGTGCTCGACAAGATGATGCGATCGCATCGAGTGCCCGGAAATATTATGCGATCGCATCCAGTGCCGTACAAGATGATGTGTAAGGATTTACCCGTCAGCCAACAGCTGACGGCTGACCGCTGACAGCTGTTGGCTGATAGCAGTTCCTCAGCCTATATAGCAGTCGCCAGGGCAGTTAGGACATCGACATTAGTCTCACACCCTTTGTAAGCGCAAGAGTTTGACTTCTGACAAATGACTTCTGACAAATGACTTCTGCTATAGCGACTTCATTTCTAATTGCTGAATCAAAGGAGCACATTGATAAACCATAGCGGCTCGACTATCTACATCCAGCTTCAGGAAGATCCGACGTAGATGAGCAGAAACTGTCCATTCACTAATTTCAAGCTGTTTAGCAATTAGCTTATTAGACTGACCTGAAGCAACAAGAGTAACAATTTGTAACTCTCGTTCTGTTAAGAGACTAGCAAGATGAGATGTAACGGAAGTAGTATTGTCTTGGAATTCTGTAATTGCATAACATTTACCATTTACCTCCATATAACCAACTGCATTCAAAGGACAACTGCTTTGAGGGGGTGAATTAGAGCTAGACCCTAAACTAGGTTTAAATTCGTGGTTTGTTTCACAAACTAAAAAACAAGAATTATTGATAAACAGCTTACCAATCACTTGATTTCCTAACTCTGATTGTATATCTTTAGTAGCTATATCTTGACGATAAAGAGGAAAATTAAGTTTCTCTTTCATAAGAAAAATGTCAAGTACCTATAGACATCCTGTTTGATTGATTAGCGGAACCTGGGGAAGGATAAAAGTAAGCATTCAGCTATCAGCTATCAGTTTTCAGCTATCAGCTATCAGTTTTCAGCTATCAGCTATCAGTTTTCAGCTATCAGCTATCAGTTTTCAGCTATCAGCTATCAGTTTTCAGCTATCAGCTATCAGCTATCAGTTTATGGGCTACGGCTGACTGCTGATGGCTGACTGCTGACTGCTGACTGCTGACTGCTGACTGCTGACTGCTGACTGCTGAATGCTTACGCAAAACTATAGCGCTGTGCGTAGGGAATAGGTAACATCGGACCAGGGAATGATTTAGCTCCCCAAGACTTCGCTGCATAGCTTCGTTCCTTGAATTTGTCAACACCATTACACCCATTGCTATCAGTATTCACAAATGATTTAGGAAGATCAGATCCATGGATAGTCTTACCCCCCCCTTCTATTCTGTTAAATATCAATCAAAAAGGAATTAAATTGTTAAAAAACTTATAGTTTCTCTAGGCTTTACAAATGAGTTGTAAAACTAGATTGTAATTTTTGATTATCAAAAAAACGCTGTATTCCTTACTCCTGTTACCCTATCCGTAGTTTTATGTTACCGAAAGCGTGTCGTTCTATGTTTACATCTCAAATAGAAAGACTATACCAGAACGCTTTAGTATTTATCCATAGATCCTCCTTCAACTCTGGGCAATTCCCCAAGTCTTCAGGATCACAGGCAGAGTTATCGCTCCAAGAGGGCTTAGAAATTCTGTTAGATACTGGAACTGCTGGTGTCACAAGATGTATAACACACAGATGAAGCCCTTCCCATAAAAGTTTTGCCAGTCCGGTGTAAATCATCAACTGGCGTAAGTACTCCGATTCCAAAGCCACAATTCGATCCTGCGGACTGACCAGTTCGCAAGAGATTCCCAATTTGTCCAAAGCTTTGCAGATATCTGGAGGACGATTATCACTAAAATCTGTAGGTTT
>NZ_JAAHHE010000582.1:0-2994 GCF_010692525.1 Moorena sp. SIO3B2 | reverse complement strand
ATAGCTGATAGCTGATAGCTGATAGCTGATAGCTGATAGCTGATAGCTGATAGCTGATAGCTGATAGCTGATAGCTGATAGCTGATAGCTGATAGCTGATAGCTGATAGCTGATAGCTGATAGCTGAATGCTTACCTGGGGTCAAACCTTGATTTTTCCTAGGCTGAAATGACGGAAATTCTTTCGATTATCCTAAAGTGACAGAACAGGGATATTACGATTAAGTCTCATTAATACCTGTATTAAATTAATAAGTTTATGGCAAAATTTGACCCAACTTTGAGCATGTAAGCCTATATAAAAACTGGACGGTGCGCGCCTCCCCAAGACCGCGCTGGATCACTTTTACCATCAATCCTATGTTCAAAACTCAAATACAAACGCTATATGAGTTGAATTAATGTGAAGAGGGATAAACCAAATTAGTACAGAAAGTGAAGAGGGATAAGGGACTTGCATGTAAAAAAAATACCAATTAAAGTAGGGTGGGCAAAGTTATCTTATCTAGAAGACTCATTTGAACCAAAATATTTTTGCCCACCCTACAAGCTATGTTCACAACTCAAATACAAACGCTATATGAGTTGAATTAATGTGAAGAGGGATAAACCAAATTAGTACAGAAAGGGATAGCCTGATATGGAGGTAACACTAATAACATGGATTATCAGTCTGACTTGCTTATTCCTAATCACATTTCTGATGTCAGTGCAACTTGTTGCTGTATTCAACCCTGGTGGTGAGTTGGCAATACTAAAAATACATGATAGTTAAGCTTACCATTTTGATCTTTAAATCTTTGATGAGCTTTAATTTGATACATTTGTGTTACTATATTATTGAACACTTCTTCATTCTTGGAATTCAGTTTACACAGTAGCCATAGTCTCGATTTTGTTGCGGGTAACTCCTCAAACCAATCTTCCATACTACCTTCTTTAAGTTTAGTTCTTGAAGAGGGTGGTCTAGGTGCTACTACAATTTCAGCAGAACCATGATCGTAGTGGAATAATGGTAAGGTATTTATCCAACTTTCTATAGCCCAAACCACAATGTCATCGTCTTTTTCATGTGTTTTAATCATGTGAACCATGCCTCGAAAATCTCGATGTAAATCAGCTCTGTAGTAGTTAGATAAACCATTAAATACTGCCAAACCGTACAAGAAAATTATGATTAAGGCAATGATAGTATTTCGATGCCAAACCTTGACTAAAGCTGATGCCAGGAGGATCAAAAAGTAGGGAACTGTAAATAGTAAGTATCGATCTAACCAAATTGAGAAGAAAAGATTAGAAGCTAAGAAAATTTGCATTACAGGTAGAAATCCCCAGGCTGCTACCCAAAGCGTTTTACTGGAATTTTCTTTCCTAAGTGCAGTAACTAAAGCTATACCTACCAAGATTATCAAGGATAAAGTGATTATTCTATAGACCCATATTAAACTATTATCTGGGTTTACATTATCTGCTAAAAAGGGTGGCAAAACTACAAATTCTCTCAAGAATCTGATGCAATTAACAATATTAGGAGATGGACGACTTTGTTGTACTGGGTCAGTTGAAAAATTCCTAGTCGCTGGGATTAGTTTTAACAGCAAAAGTGGAGACCAAACAACACACATGATTAGGAGCCATTTGGCAAACTTAATTACCACATTATATTGCCCACGAAACTTAATTATAACTAGGAATAAATCTGCAAAAATTAGAGTTACATTTAAGGGTAACGTTAAAATTGATATTAATCGAAATACTGCCCACCAAGCCATTGCAAAATTAGATGGACGCTCCAACACCTGAATCATAAATAAAGTACCCAATAGACCAGAGAATGTAGTTAACGAGTACATTCTTACCTGTTGAGAATGATAGACAAATAATGGAGAAAGAGTCAGTAAAATTGCAGCGATATATCCCTCTAGTTTAGAGCTTAAACGACAGCTAATTAAGTAGGTTAGAAAAATACTACCTATGCCAAAAAATGATGCTAAACTCCGCAACCAAGCATCGCTATTCCCAAATTTCATCCAGACACTGAGAAGTAGATAATAAATTGGGCGAATTAAATTTTGAGGTGGAAAACCTTTTCCTGTCTTAACATCTCTGACGCTGTAAAGCTCATCAATCCAAAGACTTTGCCTATCTATTTGGTGGTGATACAATATAAGAGCTGTTAACAGAATAAATAGTAGAGGAAGCCATCTTTTTATTGGACTAAATTTTTCATATAATCCTAGTATTGTTTTTATGATAAACTGCATAATAAACTGACCTCATTAAGAATCATATTATAGCAACGTAAGTCATGGTAAACGCATAAATTGGGTAGTAAATATAACCTAAATAAGTGATTAAATCAGTTTTTTTAATTCGAATAAATTCCATACTAAAGGAGTTTTTTTTGTTCAAATTCGTTGAATTTGAACAAAAATCAAAGGAGGATTGCGTACGCAACCATAATCTAGAGTACTCTCAAATCGACCAAGGGTAAAACGGCCAATAATTGAGCAATGTTTTGGGCTTATTGAGAATCAACAGGTTGATTAGATATTTATTATACTATTGTTGAATTATTGACTGTAATTTTTGATACAAATTTAGATGCGTTTACCCTGCAACGAAAGGTAAGCATTCAGCCGTGAGCTTTTAGCTCACGCTACTTGAGGTGCTGTCAGCCGTCAGCTTATTTTATTCAAAAGCACCTCTGCATCGCTTTGCGTCAATTCTTGTCCACTGTTCCCTGTTCCCTGTTCCCTGTTCCCGACTTCTGCAAGAAGTCTAATGTCTTGATGCAGTCTTGATATACCTACTGCATCAAGACTCCCTATTCCCTACTAATTGCCTTAAAACAGACTAGAACCGATACTTCTCTTCAGCACTAATCCTAAGCCCAGAAAGCCCAGAGCCAGTAGACCCTGAGACGACATCGGTTCAGGCACTGGCACTGCTAGAGGCAGTGGACCATTACCTGTCCCGGATTGCGTATCGTTCT
>NZ_JAAHHE010000581.1:0-3018 GCF_010692525.1 Moorena sp. SIO3B2 | reverse complement strand
GTTTCCATCAAGGTTTTCACCACATACTCCATAGAGTTGAAGTCATCATTATGGAGCAATACGCGATAGCGAGGCGCGTGTTTACGAACTGTTGAACGCTTCTCAATGGTTTCGACTGACAAAGCTTTTCCCTCTCTCTTTTATATGTTTACACAAACTCTCCATTATATACTGCCATTATTCTAACATCAGACAACTGACAGGGAGCGCTATGATCAAAAAGTTAACATTACTTAATAGTTTACCGTGATTACCCAGGTAAGTGCTACCCCTTCTAATACTCCCATCCCTGGAACTTACTGGCAGTGGCGGGGGGAATCTATATATTATGTACAGGCTGGACAAAAGCCATCAGGATACCCACCGTTACTGCTAATTCACGGATTTGGGGCATCTACAGACCACTGGCGCAAAAACATTGCTCAATTGAGTCAGGATTTTGAAGTTTGGGTGATTGACTTGTTGGGGTTTGGACGTTCTGCTAAACCAGATCGGGAGTACAGTGGCAATTTGTGGCGAGACCAGTTGCATGATTTTATTACAGAGGTGATTGGTCAACCAGTAGTCTTAGCTGGAAACTCCTTGGGGGGTTATGCAGCTCTGTGTGTAGCTGCACAGCGTCCTAGCTCCGCCGCAGGTTTAGTATTGCTCAATAGTGCTGGACCATTTAGTGATACTCAACCTGCCACTAAGGTCAATCCTGTCAAAAAAGTTCTCAATCAGGTAACCAAATCAATTTTTCTACAACCTTGGGCAAGTTTCCTGTTATTCCAGTACCTGCGGCGACCGTCAATCATTCGCAAAACCCTCCAGAAGGTTTATCTTGACCAGAGTGCGGTAACGGAACAGTTAGTAGACGAGATTTATCGCCCGTCTTGTGATCCTGGTGCTGCTCAGGTATTTGCCTCCGTGTTCAAGTCACCCCAAGGGGAAAAAGTCGATGTGTTGTTGGAACAGATGACTTGTCCATTATTGATGCTATGGGGAGAAGGGGATCCTTGGATCAAGAGCAGAGAACGGGGAGCAAAGTTTAGGGAATATTATCCTCAGTTAACGGAATATTATCTACAAGCAGGACACTGTCCCCATGATGAGATACCAGAACAGGTGAATAATCTGATCAAGTCTTGGGTAATGGGTAATGGGTAATGGGTAATGGGTAATCGCTACAAGATTGAAAATTTATAGAACTACCCATTAAGGTGTTTGAGATTAATACACCTTGAAAAAGGTGGGACCCGTGGGGAATTTAATAATTAGATGCGGGAACTAAGTTACCGCATTAAGAGGGTCACCTTTATTATGGGTTACTGGCTATACGTAAAAGAGGTGCGACCCGTGGCGAATTTAATTCGCCTACGGAAAGCGCACCTTTGGTTAAAACTTTTGTAATTAAGGCGACCCTCTTCAAGGTTTATTCTCCGGAAAGGGCACCTAAGCTGTTGTAGTCAAATTTAGCATCCATGGCCGCCACCCTTACGCGCGGGGGGTTAGGGGTGATTCCTAAAGCCCTTGCCCGTAGCGCTATATTGCCCTATTCAGAAGTTAGGAACTGACGAACTCAGGATTATGTCAAAGATTAACATAACTTAAACCGTATCACAAACGCGATCGCTAACATCCCACTCCGATACTAAAAAAAAGACACCAAGTGCTGCCAGCAACCTGAACAAACTCGAAGGGAGACATGTCCATGAAAAGCACACTAATGAAATTGTGGCTGGGTGCCACAATTATTGCCGGTATGAGTGCGATCGCCACTACCCCAGCTGTTGCTGGAAGCCTCACAGGAGCGACCGTGACCGGTACTGATTACTACAAGGTTTCATCTGACGGTACGAATACCTTTATCGATCCCAGTGCAAGTTTGTCAACTCTATTGCAAGGTAATGCTAGTAACCCTGGTGGAAACGTAGAGCTATTTGCCAGCAGTGAAACCCTGAGCAACGATGACTTTGAGAACTATACCGATGTCACTAGCCTAACCGGTCAAATCGGTGGTGAAGCCATCACCTTGAGCAGTCTGACATTAGCTGACTGGTTGACTGATGTTGGTGGTGGCCTCACCTTGGCTGATAAGTGGTTCAGTGATGCCTTAACTGCAAACGGTCTTGGAGCTTTGATTGGGACATTTCCAGGTGATTTTGTCTATGGACAATTTCTCAACAATGGAGGATTGCAACGATTTAGCGATCCCAATATTTCCTACGTCAACCAAGATGACACAACAGGCCTAATTACCATTGGGCTAGCAGGTCACTTTAATGCTAGAGATATGTTGGCAGAGGTAATTGGTCAAGTTAATCCATTCTTTGCTGCTTTTCTACCAGAAAGTATACAGGCTAGTGAAATCGTCAAGGTTGACTACGATGGGAAAACTGAATACCTTTATGGTTTCGAGGCCACCAATTCTGGGCTGGTCAGTTCTGATGATAATAACGTTCACACGCATTCTCACTCGGGTAACTACCAAGTGGCGTTGCTTGGTACTCCTCCAGGACCGTTTGGATCCGAGCCACAAGGTGTGCCTGAATCCTCTACTGTGCTTGGTCTAATCGCTTTGGGTGGTTTGTTTACTGCTGGAGGGTTAGTGGACAGTAGGCAAAAGTATCACAAAGCTTGCCAAAACCTCAAGTAATTTGCTATACTTTAACTATGAAATTAGTGCCACAACCTTGTCTCAATTAAATAAATTTCCCGAAAACCAAGGGTTTTGTAGTGACATTGGATCTGGTTTACGCACTTTTATGGCGCACGAGGAATATTTCTTCGTGCTTTGGGAGATACCCCCTGGCGTTCGAATCAGCTTGCATTGGCGGGCTAAAGTTGATCTTGGTAGACTTTGGTAGCTAAAAAGTATCGGAAACTGCGAAAATCTCACTGTTAAACGCAATAGTGAACAATTTTACTGAGAGGGGCGCACAACCAACCGTGCGCCCCTCTCAGTGATCAAGCAGTTCATGTAGGGTGGGCAGTGCACCAGACAGATAATCAAGCTTGCAAAGGGCGTTGCTAGGC
>NZ_JAAHHE010000580.1:0-3024 GCF_010692525.1 Moorena sp. SIO3B2 | reverse complement strand
TGGTAGAACGGTATGGCTGTATTGCTGGTTATCCTAACCGCACATTCCGTGGAAACCGGGCAACTACCCGTTATGAGTTTGCGGCTGGTTTGAATGCTTGCTTGAACCAGATTGAGCGGTTAATTGCAGCTAGCACCGCTGATTTTATTACCCGGGAAGACTTGGAAACCCTGCAACGGCTGATTCAAGAGTTTGAAGCCGAATTGGCTACCCTAGGGGCACGGGTGGATAACCTAGAAGGTCGGGTGGCTTTCCTAGAAGACCATCAGTTCTCCACCACCACTAAACTCAAAGGGGAGGTTCTGTTTACCTTCGCTGGTGCATTTGGGGAAAAACAAGCTGATGATGATGTCAGGGGAGAAATAGATGATGATGATGAGAATCAGGTTGGCATTGATGAAAACATTACCTTAAGTAACCGGGTACGTCTGATTTTCGATACCAGCTTCACTGGTAAAGACCGGTTGAGAACTCGTTTGCAGGCAGGGAACTTTACTAAGCTCAGTGGTGATGTCACTGGTACCGACATGGCTCGCTTGGGTCATGATGCGGATGGTGGCAATGATGTGGAAATTACTAAGTTGTACTACCGTTTCCCCATTGGTACAAAATTCACGGCTTATGTGGGCACCGCTGACCTTGACATAGATGACATTTTCGACCCCACCAACCCCTGGCTGGAAAGCAGTGGCAGTGGTGCCTTATCCCGGTTTAACCGCCGTAACCCCGTAACCTATCGCGGGCCAGAGGGAGCTGGTGGCGGTTTCACCTATAAATTTAGTGATGCCCTGAGTCTATCACTGCTTTATCTAGCTGACGGGGATGATGCTCCAAGTCCTGCTCAGAAAGATGGACTTTTCAATGGTGCCTATAGCGCTGGTGCTCAACTGGGTATTTCACCCATTGATAACTTGGAGTTATCTTTGACCTACGTCCGTAGCTACCAGCCAGGAGGCGATGTCAACCTTTCCGGTAGCACTGGGAGTAGCCTTGCCAAGGAGCCCTTCGGCGAGGAGGTGGCTACCTCTGCCAATCGCTTTGGAGCACAAGCCAGTTTTCGCCTGACCGAACAAATTCACATCGGCGGTTGGTTTGGTTATATTGATGCGATCGCTGAAGATGATTTTATTCACGAGAATGGTGAGATTGTTGAAGAGGGTGACAATGCTGACATTTTCACTTGGGCAGCCAACCTGTCTTTCATTGATTTAGGCAAAGAGGGAGCTGTGTTCAGTATTGCTGGAGGTGTGCCACCTAGGGCTACCGAAATTGATGGTACTGATGCAGAAGATGATGATACTTCTTACCTAATTGAAGCACAGTACAAATTCCCCATCACCAACAACATCATGATTACTCCAGGAGCCTACGTGATTTTCAATCCTAATCACGATGATGACAATGATACGATTTGGGTTGGAGCCATCCGTACCACCTTTAAGTTCTAGGTAATAATTCTAGGGTTTGCGATCAGCTATCTGCTGTAATTTATTAGCAGATAGCTGATTAGTTTAGGAGAAGTCAGAAGTCAGAAGTCAAACTCTTGCGCTTACTTAGGTTTGAGACTTTTGTCATTTCCTATAAGTTCTAGGGTTTTATTTTTATTTAAAAATTCTAGAGTGCCCTGTCTTGATGCAGTCGCTCATGGGGAGGGGCTGTGTGCGGAACCTGCGTCCGCACCTGTCTTGATGCAGTCGCTCATGGGGGAAACCCCCAAGACCGCGCTGCATCGCTGTAAGCCCCGTGGAAACCCCCAAGACCGCTTAGGTGCGCTTTCCGCATTAAGAATTAAATTCGCCACGGGTCGCACCTCTGCATCGCTGGCGACTACTATATCATAAGTGACTACAATCGAGGATGAGTATCTTTCTCGAAAGATCACAAAAAATGATATGCTAATCCAGAGTTGTCCTAGACATAACTAATTCTAGTGGTTAAGATAAAGGGTTGGGGACTAATTTGAGTCCAAGAGTATAATCTACTAGGGTTGAGGTTGATTGACAAAGGATGTCAACAAGTTTTTGGAATACGATCAAATATAGCCCGGCTTTGCTAGGGGCTTCATTACTGGTGGCTAACAGCGCCTATGGTGCTCCCAAGCTTGAGGCATCTTCTACTGAAACCCTTCCGGCTCCACAAGAGCTATCGGTTGCCCAGGGTAACGGTGAGTCTAAGGGTGAGTCTAACTCGCAAATTTTAAAACAAATCAATCTCTACAACAGCAACAGTACTGATGTAGATGCCCTAGAGCAGGTGACCAGTGTTTCCCAACTGCGGGACGTATCTCCTGGTGACTGGGCTTATGAAGCTTTGCGCTCTCTGGTAGAACGGTATGGTTGTATTGCTGGTTATCCTAACCGCACATTCCGTGGAAATCGGGCAACTACTCGTTATGAGTTTGCGGCTGGTTTGAATGCTTGCTTGAACCAAATTGAGCGGTTAATTGCAGCTAGCACCGCTGACTTTATTACCAGGGAAGACCTGGAAACCCTGCAACGGCTGATTCAAGAATTTGAAGCAGAATTGGCTACCCTAGGGGCACGGGTGGATAACTTAGAAGGTCGGGTGGCTTTCCTAGAAGACCATCAGTTCTCTACCACCACCAAACTCCAAGGGGAGGTGATCTTTACCTTCGCTGGTGCCTTTGGGGAAGAACAAGCTGATGGTAGTGGAGATGACATTGATCAAAACATTACCTTAAGCAACCGGGTACGTTTGAACTTAAATACCAGCTTCACCGGGAAAGACCGGTTGAGAATTCGTTTGGAGGCAGGAAACTTTACTCAACTCAGTGATGTGACTGGTACCGACATGGCTCGCTTGGGTCATGATGCGGATAGTGGCAACGATGTGGAAATTCCTGACGTGTTCTACCGTTTCCCCATTGGTACAAAATTCACGGCTTATGTGGGAACATCTGGCCTTGCCTTGGATGACGTTTTTGACCCGACCAACCCGTTCCTGGAAAGCAGTGGCGTTGGTGCGTTATCCCGGTTTAATCGCCGCAACCCCGTAACCCATCGC
>NZ_JAAHHE010000058.1:5219-32185 GCF_010692525.1 Moorena sp. SIO3B2 | reverse complement strand
TAAATTATTTTTGTGATTTTGTCAAGTAGTTCATTTGTTCTATTATTTTGACCTACTCCCCGTTGACCCTGTACTTATATGAAGTTTGATATGAGGTTTGATATGAGGTTTATGAGGTTTGATATGAGGTTTGATATGAGGTTTATGAGGTTTGATATGAGGTTTATGAGGTTTGATATGAGGTTTGATATGAGGTTTATGAGGTTTGATATGAGATTTATGAGGTTTGATATGAGGTTTATGAGTTTGATATGAGGTTTGATATGAGTTTTTATATGAGTTTTTATATGAGGTTTGATCTGAGTTTTATGAGAATAAGAGATATATAACAGGGCTAGTATTACATTGTTCCAACTAAGAATTAGGAACTGGGGGGAGCAGGTCAAGGGTTGCAGAACAAATGAACTACAGTACCATCACAGCAAGCTTATGTAAACCCATGAGGGGGCTAGAGGTATAGTACAAATGTTCTACATAAGTGACATGCTCCCTGCAATAACCTAAAAAGGAGAAGTTCAAAATGCAAGTAGTCCACAAGGTGTTGAAAGGGATGTTGGTGTTTTGCCTGTCCCTAGTAATGATCGTTGGTAGTGCGCAAGCTGCGGAATGTTATGTCGAACCTCGCTTTATTCTCTTGGCCGAGGGATCTTCTCAGTATATACTAGATGTTATAGGTGGGCCAGCATCGTCACTGGATGTCAGCTTTATAAGCTTTGAAGAAGACCAACAAACAATATCATTTATCATACCTCGATACTCTGGGCATGATGATGTTAAAAATCTTCCTGTTCCGGGGTATCGCTCTGATCAACCCACTTCTTATGATAACGTGTTTGAAGGTGTGGAGCCATTCTACCAAGTAATAGTTCGTGACGCACTACCATGGGATATATACATGGATGTAGAGGGTTGTCACACAGCGTTTTAATTCTAAGGAGCATCCGCAGGTTGCAGATCACAAGGGACTTCCAAAAAATCAAACATTCTACAAACAGAATGATAATTATTGGTAATTAAGGAAGGAAAACCTTTGCTGTAGGGTAGAAAGGTAACGGGGCGATCGCCCCGTTACCTTCTTCTGGTAACTCCACCCTCAATACTCCACTTCTAACCCATATCCACCAACGGCGAGCGTATTCCTCAATGGGACTCGCCGTTGCTTTTTGCTAGGTATTGCCGAGAGAATCGTAGGGTGGCCATTGTTGATGAAGATCATGATTGAACGGCGATTAATGAAATGGGCAATGCCCACCAATCCACAATAATGTAGGGTGGGCATTGGTTCAGAAACCGGCCATGGCTACCTTCGTTGGTGGGCATTGCTCAGATGAATTTGGGCAGGATTTGGGTAAGTAAACCGGCAATGCCCACCCTACAGAATGCTCATGTAAAACCTCATAAACCCCATATAAAACCTCATAAACCCCATATAAAACCTCATAAACCTCATATAAAACCTCATAAACCTCATATAAAACCTCATATCCAGGGAATTTTGTATCATATTTGACTGACAAAAGTAAGATTATATATGCTTGAGAGGATAGAGAAGTTGTGCTCACCTGAGACTCACCATTCACTCAAATTGAAGGAATGGGGTAGACAAAAAAGGTTAAAATCCTTGTGTAGCAGGGTGTTGAACAACGAGGAGTCGATTGATAACTACACAAACTCACTCAGAACCAATAGATGATCTGCCCTGAGGGGGTGACATGAGCCCGAAAAAGCTTACTCTATAAGGTTTTGATGCCAATGGGCTCATGGAAGATACAGTCCCAAATTGACCCTACGAATGATTTAATGGCAAGCTCAAACCCTTATAAATACGTCCAAAGTCAGCCCAAAACAGAATGTATCTTTTTGGAAATTATGGGCTGAAATGATTACTCAGCAATGGGTACCTTGGTTGGTGGGCATTGCTCAGATAAATTTGGGCAGGATTTGGGATTAAAAACCGGCAATGCCCACCCTACAGAATGCTTACTTTGCGAGTCTCAAAAGTCAAAAAAAAATAGCCGTAGAAATACTATCTACGGCTATTTAAATGATCTATGTCAATGAGTTTCCAAACCAATCCGGATGTGATTTGATGTAATCAAACCGGAGCCTTGGCCAGGGGGGAAAACCCCCCAGAAATTTAAAGTGTTATGGCAACAGCCAATACTTCATCATTTTAGTAATGACTTCCCCTGGAACCTCAGTCGGTTCAAGAGGAGACCATTCGGCAATCTCGGCATAGCCCAATTTATAAAGCATTTGGATACTATAGATTACTGCTTCACGAGAGCCTTTCAGAGTGTGCTCAACAGGTTGCTTCTTGAAGTTTGGCTTAAAGTCTTTTGACATAGATCAAAACTTGAATTCATCGTGTTAATATGATTATTGTAATGATTATATTTGTAATTGTCAAGGGTTTTAAAAATTTTTTTTTGGGGAGTTTTAGGGGGAATAAAAAAAGCGATCGCTCTTAGCGGAAGCTGAGGCCTTTGGCCACGCTACGCGAACGCTTCATCGCGTAGCGTGACCTTCGGTCAATCCCGTAGGGTCTCTTTGCTGAGAATCCCATAATCATTGGTAAGCGATCGCTTTGGTAATTTTAACTAGTAATTTTAAGGATAGGGCTGGGAGGAGGAAGTAGGGAATAAGGAATAAGGAACTTCAGATATCTTTCCTAATGTTGCCTTTTGCCTGTTATAGCAGTCGCCAGGGCAGTTAGGACATCGACATTAGTCTCACACCCTTTGTAAGCGATGCAGAGGTGCGACCCGTGGCGAATTTAATTCGCCAACGGAAAAAGCACCATTACGGTCTTGGGGGTTTCCCCCACTCGCTATTGCATCAAGAAGCGCAAGAGTTTGACTTCTGACTTCTGACTTATGACTTCTGACTTCTGCTATACCTTTTGCCTTGTGGTCAGGGTGCATCTCCTAAAAGCTGTTTGATATCATGTCCGGATAATTAGTTATCAAAAAACATTACCCTTGAAACCTTACTCCTTTACTTTTTATATGGGAGATGGGGGGCATTTCTTTGGGTCGCAGTCCATCTGCTCAGAATTAAAAAAATTAGAAAGTCTCGAAATCCAGGAGAATCAAGTGTTGGGTAAAACCCATCACCATGTAATGCTGAATCTACCTGGACACGAGAAAAAATATCGGAATAGTTTCATCTAATTATATCCCATAATCAGAGATTTTGACTATAATCAGGTACCCGGAAATCACCTGAGGACATAATTATGCTACTGGTGTAGGGGTGCTGTTGGGACCGTAAGCAATCAGCAATCAGCAATCAGCAATCAGCAATCAGCAATCAGCAATCAGCTATAAGCAATCAGCAATCAGCAATCAGCTATAAGCAATCAGCAATCAGCAATCAGCTATAAGCTTTTGAATAAGCGATGCAGCGCGGTCTTGGGGAGGCAGCGCGGTCTTGGGGGTTCCCCCCATGAGCGACTGCCGTGGTTTCCCCCATGAGCGACTGCATCAAGACAACAGGTAAGCATTAGTTTAATCTGAGTTACGTTAGCTGACCACTGACCACTGACCACTGACCACTGACCGCTGACCGCTGACCGCTGACCACTGACCACTGACCGCTGACCGCTGACCACTGACCACTGACCGCTGACGGCTGACGGCTGACCGCTGACCGCTGAATGCTTACTTGGGACCAAATCCCGAGATGGTAAGATTAGATGATAATCTTCTGCCTGATTACACTGCCTTGGATCTAAAAGAACGTCTAATCACCCACCTCAGCCAGATAGTACGCGATCGCGATCCGTATATGGCATCTGCGGGACATTTCTATGTCCAGGAGTACATCCGCCAGGAATTAGAACAGTGGGGAAGCGTTGAAATTCACAAGTTTCAGGTGTCGGGCAAAACCCATCATAATCTGATTCTGAATCTACCGGGAAAAGAGGCGAGACCGCAACAGTTTGCTCCGATTTTAATTGGCTCTCACTATGATGCGGTACCTGGAAGCCCAGGAGCAGATGATAATGGTACCGGCGTAGCGGTGCTATTGGAATTAGCTAGAGCCTTTGCCACTACTGGGCCTAAACACCCAGTCCGACTGGTAGCATTTGATATGGAAGAGTATGGATTGCTCGGAAGTGCTGCCTATGCTGCCTATTTAAAAGAACAACAGCAACCCTTGCGGTTAATGCTGTCTTTGGAAATGTTAGGGTATTGCGATCGCACTCCCAATTCCCAAACCTACCCACCAGGACTAAAATATTTTTACCCCAATCAGGGGGACTTCATTACCTTAGTGGGAAACTTGCCAACAATCCTTGACTTGAGGCATTTAGCTCGCCGTATCCGCCAAGTGGGGATCCCTTGTCAGTGCTTACCAATACCATCACGAGGGATAATCGTTCGTGAGACCAGGCTCAGTGATCACGCTCCATTTTGGGACCAAGGTTATCGAGCTTTGATGGTAACCGATACAGCATTTCTGCGCAATCCCCATTACCATCAACCAAGCGATCGCATTGATACCCTAGATTTAGATTTTCTCACTGGTGTCTGTCGTGGCTTAATCGCTGGTCTTGGAAATCTTGTCTAGGGGAATCGGGAGTCGGGAAGTTAGAATTTAGAATTTAGAATTTAGAATTTAGAATTTAGAATTTAGAATTTAGAATTTAGAATTTGGAGTCGGGAATCGGGAGTCGGGAATCGGGAGTCGGGAATCGGGAGTCGGGAATCGGGAGTCGGGAATCGGGAGTCGGGAGTCGGGAAGAAGTCTCGAAAACTACTTCTTCCCGATTCCAACACTATTCTCCTCAGCTAATCCTTCCTGGGGTTTGGGTTTCAAAATGTGTTTCTGATAGCGGTTCTGATCTTAATCAGGTACACAGGATTTTTTTCCTGTTTCCTACTCCCGTTTTGATGCAAAGCGCGAGTGGGGGTTTCCCCCAAGACCGCCCTGCATTGAGATGCACCGAGATCAGATCAGCTGGCCACAGGGCGTTAGATCATGTCAGGATAATTACCCTTAATAAAAATCTCCCCTATCTCCCCTATCTCCCCATCTCCCCATCTCCCCACACCTCCCACCGTCCCCACCCTCTCCTTAATTATGGGTATTCAACCAGACTTGATATTAGTAGGCACTGCCTAGGCTGTTTATTATGGGCCTGAGCCCAGAATGGATATCATGCAAGAGATACACTGTCTGATACTATCAGACAAAAAGTGCATGAAGTTTAAGCTATGGCCATCGCACAAAGTGAACACCCTACCCCACACCTCACCCGGTCACCCCACACCCGGTCACCCCACACCCGGTCACCCCAGGCACTGCCCACCCTAGAGGAACTGGTTGCGATGGATAAGGCTAAACTAGTTTGTTAATGACTGCTATATCGGTGCCTGTTTCACCGTAATCATCGACTAAAACCATTAGGAGCAACTTATGAGCGTTGTCGCTGCCAGAAAATACCCTGATCAACTAGTTTTTGCCTCCGATAGCATTCGGCTGTCAGGATACCTCAAGCAAACTCACCGGGTAACTGGGGATGAGTGGGGCAAGCTATTTGAAATCAATAACATGATTATTGGCGGCGTGGGTTATACCATGGAATTGAGTTTCATGCAAATATTTGCCAGAAACCATTCTCCAGCAGCTCCTACCGTTGAGGCTGTTCTCGATTTTATTGTGGAATTTTATAGTTGGGCAAAGGATAAAGACGATACCTTTGGTCGCAGAAACGAATATTTGTTAGCAGTAGAACAGGATATTTTTTGTATCAGTGATGGCTATCTTGTTGATAAAATTAATGAATTTGGTGCCATTGGTGCTGGACAAGATTATGCTCTGACCGCAATGTACTTAGATAAAACCCCTGAAGAAGCGGTAGCGATCGCTAATGAGCTTTGCGTATATTGCTCTCCTCCCATTAATGTGATTACTAAGGAAATCAGCGATATCTAACTTGGGTATAGTGCTGAGTACTCAGCTTGTTAGTAAGCTATCAGCTATCAGCTATCAGCTATCAGCCAAAGGCCAACGGCTGACGGCTGTTCGCTTAGCGTGCGCGTAGCGCATATGCTTAAGCGTTTTTGAGGGTTGACGGTTGGCCAGACATTAATACCCAGCACTGAAGACTTAGCTTAATACTGTTAGGATTTAGTAAATCCTAAGCCATTTTCTTCACTATACCGTTCCATAAAACGCATGAAACGATCCCACTCTTCTGGAGATTTCATTATGTAAGTTGCTTCTATAGCCATTGGTTCACCATTAACAAATTTGCCATTAACCTTACTGGTAGAAATCTCACCTTCCTCATCAATCATGTACATTCCGGTGATCTCATCCTTAGAATCTTTATCGTATACTTTAGGCTTGGTAAAAATAAAGGTTGCACTGCCAGTCTGACCAGTTGTGGAGCGAGTCAAACGTACGTCGGGCACAACTTCTTCTTTGATACCTCTAGAGAACTGAATTTCTGCCATGCTATAAGTCCAATTAAGAAAATATTAAGAATCCTTACCCCACTATCTTCTCATCCAAACTGCCCTAAATGGCAGAAAATTTTAACTGATGCCTGGGTTAACGACCTAGCAATGGCGAAAATAATCCAAATTTAGCCTAAGCAGTGGGAAAATGGGATTACACTGATACCGTTTCGGCAAACCGATTTAAGCAATCACTAGATCATACATGGGTAAACAGCGCGTTCTATCTGGAGTTCAACCAACTGGCAATCTTCACCTGGGTAACTATCTTGGAGCTATCCGCAACTGGGTCGAAGGTCAAAGTCAGTATGATAATCTATTTTGTGTAGTTGATTTACACGCTATTACTGTACCCCATAACCCAGTAACTCTAGCAGAAGATACCTTAAGCATTGCTGCCCTCTACTTAGCCTGCGGGATTGATTTAGAATGCTCTACTATCTTCGTACAATCCCATATCCCTGCCCACAGTGAACTAGCTTGGCTGCTCAACTGCATTACCCCTCTTAACTGGCTAGAGCGAATGATCCAGTTCAAGGAAAAAGCGGTTAAACAAGGGGAAAATGTCAGTACTGGCTTACTGGACTACCCGGTGTTGATGGCAGCGGATATTTTACTTTATGATGCCGATCAAGTTCCAGTGGGAGAAGACCAAAAGCAACACATCGAACTGACTCGTAATATCGCTATCCGAGTTAATGACAAGTTTGGCAGTCAGGAGAAACTTGTGCTAAAGTTGCCAGAGCCTATGATCCGAAAAACTGGTGCTCGTGTGATGAGTCTTACTGATGGCAGGCGCAAAATGTCTAAGTCTGATCCATCCGAGTTGAGCAGGATTAACGTGCTTGACTCCCCTGAGGAGATCCAAAAGAAAATCAAGCGCTGTAAAACTGACCCGATTAAAGGCTTATGGTTTGATGATCCAGAACGCCCGGAATGTGAGAATCTACTAACTTTGTATACCCTGCTTTCTGGGAAAACAAAGGAAGAGGTGGCGACAGAATGTCAGGATATGGGTTGGGGCAAATTCAAGCCCTTACTCACAGAAGTAACCATTGAAGCGCTCAAGCCGATTCAACAGAAGTATCACGATGTGAGGTCAGAGCAGGGCTATCTTGAGTCGGTGTTGCGAGAGGGGCGACAAAAAGCGGAAGCGATCGCAAACCAGACCTTGTCCAGGGTAAAAACTGCATTAGGGTTCATTGATGTAACCTAATTCCTGGAGATAAGTACATACTATAACCAATGACTAACCCCACTAAGAACTCATTTCGCACTGCCGTTGAGTCCGGTGAATTTTTGATTACTGGAGAAGTGGCACCCCCCAAGGGGGGTAACCCAGCTCACATGGTCAAAATGGCTCAAACCCTCAAGGATAGAGTCCATGCTATCAATATCACTGATGGCTCTAGGGCAGTCATGCGGATGTCGTCTTGGGCAGCCTCAGTGATTTTACGCCAGGAGGGAATTGAACCAATTTGTCAGGTGGCTTGTCGCGATCGCAACCGCATCGCCTTGCAAGCTGACTTGATGGGTATTAATGCTTTAGGTATCGGTAATATTCTCGCCCTAACCGGTGATCCAGTCAAAGCAGGTGATCATCCTGATGCTAAAAGTGTATTTGACTTAGAATCAGTACGCCTATTGCAACTAATTACTAAGCTAAATCAAGGGGTTGATTTCAATGATAAGCCCCTTACTGATCAAGGAACTGATTTATTTACTGGTGCAGCGGTAGACCCCCAGCTAAAGAGTTGGTCAGGCTTACAGCGTCGGTTTGAACGGAAACTGGAGGCCGGAGCACAGTTTTTCCAAAGCCAGCTCATTTGTGATTTTGATCGGCTAGAGAAGTTTATGAATCAGATTGCTGCTGGTAGTAATAAGCCGATTTTAGCAGGGATATTTTTGCTCAAATCCGCTAAAAATGCTAAGTTTATTAATAAAAACGTTCCAGGGGTTGATATCCCTGAGGAAATTATTGATCGGCTAGCAGCAGCAGATAATCAGTTACAAGAAGGGATAAAAATTGCCGCTGAGCAAGTTAAGCTCGCACGGCAACTGTGCCAGGGTGTTCATATGATGGCAGTCCGGCGAGAAGACTTGATTCCCCAGATTTTGGATTTGGCTGGCATTTCGCCATTGCAGAAATCCTCTCCCGTTAATGACTTAGTTTTTAAGTAAGTAAATTTCAGGTCAATTGTTATAGCGCTATGCCCAGGGAACAGGGAACAGGGAACAGGGAATAGGGAATAGGGTAAATATACCTTTTTCTCTCCCCACCCTACCCAAACTTCCCAAACTTCCCACACTCCTCCCTGTTCCCTGTTATCTTTTCTCCTTTTAACTAATACTAAGAATCACCGAACTAACTACAGGGTATAGGGTGAAAAAAGTTTGACTAATGTCTGTGAATGTCTCAATGAGTGAACGCCTCTGGAGGGATTGTAAAACATTGATTAGTTTTGAATCCGAGCTAATGGTCATATCCTGGCGCAATTGTTCCCGGGAAACGGGTGTAGTACTTATCGCTAGATACCTAATCAAGTCTTTTTCTGACTGATCTAAGCGATTCAACTGTGCAATTAAAATTAACCTCATTGGCTCAGGAACAAATACCTCATTCAATCTTAAAAATTGCGAGACACTGCTATTATAAAATTGTTCAATTGTTGTCGCTACTAGATTTAAGGCTAAGGGATTGCCTCGATAACGGGTAATCAAGGTTTCCCATTCTTCTGTATTTCCAAATAACCCGTTATCTACTCAAATTTTCTCAGCTTCTTCTGTAGGTAAACCCTTCAGGGTTAAGGAAGCAGTACTGTTATTTTTTTGCTCCAGTAACTCTAGTTGTAGAAATTTTTCCCAACTGATCAGCAGCAAAGCACTTTGGTGTTTTTCCTGGGCTACTCGTCTAAATAGCTGACCATAATCCTCATAGTTGGCTTGATAGTATCCAGCTATAGCGCCAGGACTTAGAATCTGCTCTGCGTCATCCAGTCCGATCAGACACCGATGCTCTTGTAAACATTTTATCAAGCTAGAAATAAGAGCGTTGATGTCTTCTGGTAAATTGAATGATTGCTGGTGAGATAGGAATTGAATCAGCTCTACTAGCAGTTGTTTCAGGGGTGGAGCATGGCGCAGATTACGCCAAATAATATACTCAAATTCCCCTTGAAGGTTGTTTGCAAGTTTGACAGCAAGAGTGGTTTTACCAATCCCTCCTATACCGAGAATCCCTACTAGTGAGTATTGCTTTTTACTAATCCATTGCTGCAGTTGATTGACTTCATTAGTGCGTCCATAGAAAGCATAAATTTCTGGTGCTTCCCCCCAATCGTGGTGGTACTGAGGCATTTTGTATCCTGCAACTTCTAGCCACTTAGAGACGTCTTTCCAGTTAGTGAGGCTATTTAATTCTCGATTAGTTAGTGCTTCGACATATCGATACAATCCCCTAGTCAGGGCAACAGCGATTGAGTTAGAGCTCCGATGGAGAGTCTCAGCTATTTTTTTTGGGGAGTAGCCACAAAGCAATCCTCTCAAGTACACTTTTTCCACTGATGTAAGTGTGGTTTTATTCTGGGTTTCCCTCTGTTTTTGTTCGGCTATATCTATATATAAATTGTCTAAATCCCAAAGCTTTACTGCTTCTAAAAACAGTTCATCTTCTGGATAAAACGCACCCTGCGCCATTTGCTTGCCTTCCTTGAGATAAAACTTATAAACCCTTACAGACTGAACACTGGATCTAAAGTTTGTATAACGACTAGTACACCGTCTCGGAAATAACTGACTAGTTAAAATCTCCTTGATCTGGCTTGTCTTTGCCCTGTTCTTCCTCTCCGTTAAACTGAGATCATGGAGCATTGTGATTAATCCGTTGGTGGGCAGCAGTGCAAACCCAAGGCTATGGCCAGCTTGGTGAATCGGTTTGCTTCACTGCCCACCCTACATCAAGCTAAGTGGGACAGGGGATGCGGTGCGAATGCGTTCGCGTAGCGTGACCGTAGGTCAATCGCGTTTTCACCAATTGTCTGGTTAACTCAATACCCCACTTTTGTCAATAACTGAGCTGATCAAGGGTTATGTGAGCGAGAGACGCTTTGATTTACCTGTAACCTCTAGCAAGGGAGCATTGAAGCAACAGTGATGGTAGTAGAGATCCGGGTAATGGTCTGGTTTCATCAAAGACAAGCTTTTACTATCTCTAATAAATTTTCTCTGATATTGCTATCAGTATCAGCGCTAGAATCACTCAGTAAATTTAACAAATTTTCCTTAACTTCCTCTTCTTCTGCTTCCAGCTGTTTTTTCCCTTCTAAGTCTTCTAATTTTTGACGCCATTCTCTACGACTTCCATATGATTCCTTGCTAGCCTGTTTGAGCTTTTCGCTATAATCTTCCTCCGTGTCCAAATCAAAGACAAACATAAAATAAGATATATCTTTTGACATAATCTTATTGGCGATTGCTAAGGCTGATTCATCTGGAGCAACTTGCCAGACCTGTTCAAATACTCTACACAACTCATAAGCCATCGAATTATTACTTTTTTTATAGGCTTCCTGTATTTCCTTGAGTTTTTCACTTTTGCTGACAGTTGTCATGTTTATAACCCCTTCTTCTTATTTTAAGATGAAACTACGTTAGTCCAGCACCGGTGTATTATAAATCATTGGGGGCTATGTGCCCAGGGTGGCGTCCGCACCTTATAATCCCCGTGTAAACCCGATCAGCGCCTGCATCCAGACCTAAGCATACAGCTAGGTTGAAGTCTGGTGATAGGAATGAATCATACTAAATAATACCGTAAGGGCGTCTGATCAAAAGCTTTTAAAAAGCTGATGATCAGACGCCCTTGTTTTTCCCAAGATTTATCCGGGGTAGAGTTCAAGCTTATGGTTAATAATTTCCATTCAAGAGGTCTAAGTTGCTAGGATCAGTAGCCAAATCACTCTCCTCATCTAAGCTGTAAACACGGGCTGTGTTATCATCAAGCAGGTTGCCTTGCTGTAATTCAGTACTATCGGCGGGTTCACCATAGCCATAGACCATGCTACTCCCATGGTCGAATTCCGGTTCTGGATTACCAAGAGTGGGCTCTTGGTAAGAATTGAAACCAGTTCCTGCGGGAATCAGACGCCCAATGATGACATTCTCTTTCAGACCTCTGAGCCAGTCAGATTTCCCTTCGATCGCTGCTTCTGTCAGCACACGAGTAGTTTCTTGGAAGCTGGCAGCAGAGATAAATGAATCGGTATTAAGGGATGCTTTGGTAATTCCCAGTAGTACCGGTGTATATTGAGCTGGCGCACCACCAGTGATGGCCATGGCGTCATTCACTGTCTCAATCTGCCGCAACTCCACAAGTTCTCCTGGTAGCATAGTGGTATCACCACCATCGTCTACCCTCACTTTAGAGGTCATCTGACGAACAATCACCTCAATATGCTTATCAGCAATATCAATTCCTTGAGACTGATAAACCGACTGCACTTCATTTACCAAAAATGCCTGTGCCTGTTGCAATCCCTTTAAAGCCGCTTCGTAGACACCTCTCTTTTCGAGACAGTAGTTGAAGAAAATATCTAAAATTTCATGGGGATTGGCTGGGCCATCGGTGATTGGTTCAGCGGTACCGACTTGCTGACCATCGGAAACAATAGCATTTTGCCCAGGGGAAATCGGGTAATCGGTCACGACTCCATCTGACTCAATTACCTTGATATCAACGGTTTCACCTTCTTCATAAATCACCTGGGCTTCTCCAGGACGTCTGGCCAATATACAGGCTTCTTTGGGTTTGCGAGCTTCTAGTAGTTCTTCAATCCTAGGCAAACCTTGGATAATATCCCCTGTCTTAGCCCGTTCAAACACCAGTAGTACCAGGTTATCACCCCGCTGCACCAAATCTGCCTTGTCAATTTGCAAAATTGCCCCCGCAGAAACTCGGTATGGACGAGCCAGTCGCAGGATAACAGAATCATCCGTCACCTGAACCACCTGACCTGATTCTCCAGCGGGTGTCCCTTCCGCTAAGGTGTTGGTACCAACGACCAAATCCCCTACTTTGACTGTGGCAGGAGACGTAATGGGGATTGTGACTCGGTCAGCATCCCTGACCACCAGCACTCGGCGAATGGCTTCTAATCCTTCTTGAATTCCCCGGATTTCACCAGCTTCCTTGCACTGAATTTCTGTTCGAGCAACTACCGCACCTGGAGGAATTTCGTCCCCATAATTTACTAAAATCCGGGTTTTGGTATTACCCCCTAACGGATCTGCATTGGTATCCCGGCGAACCACCAACGACTCCAGGATCACCAGTTGTAATCGCATATCCTCAGAGGCTTCATCCTCAGTACTGACTAACTCAATATCAGCACTCAGCTGGGATGAACTAGAATGGTCACTGCCAGCATCGGGGTTGCTCATTTCCAATACCAACTGGGTGCGGAGTAATTCCACCCCATCCACAGACTTGACCCGTTCTCCATCTTTATAGGGAATGCGTTGGATGGCTCGCAATTGAATCTGGGTTCCTTGGGTCCCTTGGTTGGAATTGTCTTGGGTATTAATGGACGCCTGAGAGGGAACCGCTGGTTCATCTGGTACAGCAAACTCAGTCACTGGCCGCAGCAGCAGTCCCATACCATCAGGTGTGTCAACTGCTTCTCCATAACACAGGTTTTCTACCGTTATCCCTGGCAAATCTTCCGAGCCGGGATAGATCAGGTGACCCTCACTAGTCATGGTCTCTGGTAGGTTCTCCACCAGATGAAATTCCCCAGGCTTAACCACAATTTCCCGGAGGATATCATTTTTTTGGACAACTTCCACTACACCTGACGATTGACAGAAGATATCCTTAACCACTTCTGTGCCTGCTTCCACATATTGACCGTCTTCCACAAGCAGCAGGGAAATATCTTTGTTGACCTCATGGCATTCTTCCGGAATCCAGAGTAAGGTACCGCCTTTGGTAACTTCGTAACCTTGCTTGGCTTTACCCCGTTTAGCCACCTCTACACCAGCATATTTAATAATGCCACCGGTTTTAGTGTAGTATTGGTCATCAATCAGTTCCGCCACCACCTGGTGGTTGAGTACCTTTGTGCCAGGGGTTGCCTTCAGGGAAAAGTGCTGATTATTGGCAGTGTGAATCACATATTGTTCCCGACCCCCCGTGCTTTCCATTCTCACCTGTGATTGATCCAAGCGGACGGAAGCTGTGATAATGTCAATTTCTCTTTTGCCTGGGGTCAGTCGCACCACACCACCATTGAGTGTGACTAATTTGGTTTCCGCCAGTACTGTGCCAATCTCTACAGTATCCCCATTTTTCACCACCGGTTCGGCACCAGGGGGTAGGTTATAGACGTCCCCAGATAAAATCCAGAGCAAACCGCTGCGTTGGGCAATCCGAGTAGTATTACCCTGTCGATCTGTTTTTTCCTCAGGGACTAAGTCGGCAAATAGCACTTCCCCGGCTAAGTCCGATGCCACATCCTTAGCCGCTTTTTCTGTGGAAGGACGGCTTTTACTCAGGGCTACTTCTGCTAACAGATCACCCTTGCTGACTGTTTGCCCATCACTGACTAAGACCAAGGAGCCCGCTGTTAAAGGAAAGGTTTTGGCAGAGCCATTAGTTGGTGCCAAAATCAGATCCCCAGCTAGTTCCACTTGTTGACGCTCGTCACCGTGGCGAGTCCTAACTTGGCGGGTACGTAGGCTTTTGCCAAAGTTTACTACACCCTTAACGGGAGCAGAGAGCTGGCGTGCCACTTCCCCGGTAAACACACCCCCTGTGTGGAAGGTCCGCATAGTCAACTGAGTTCCTGGTTCCCCAATAGACTGGGCAGCAATAATCCCCACCGCTTCGCCCAAATCCACCATGTGCCCATGAGCTAAGCTCCAACCATAGCATCTCTGGCAAACTGACCGCTGGGCTTCACAGGTTAGAGGCGATCGCACCATTACCTCTTTAATACCAGACGATTCAATCTCTTTGGCTAGTTGATCAGATACATCTTGGTTTTGTTTAGCAATTACTTTCCCGGTTTTTGGATGAACCAATTCCTCTGCTACAATTCGACCTAAGAGCTTATCCGCTAGGGAAATTAAAATGCGATCGCCGTCAGTCATGGCTGCGATTTTGATGCCCCGACTGGTGCCACAATCAAGGTCTCGTACAATCACGTCCTGGGAAACATCCACCAGACGACGGGTGAGGTAACCAGAGTCAGCCGTTCTCAGGGCAGTATCCACCAAGCCTTTGCGGGCTCCGTAGGATGAGATAATGTATTCTGTTACCGTTAATCCTTCCCGGAAGTTAGTCTTAATCGGTAGGTCAATAATTTCACCTTGGGGATTAGCCATCAGACCCCGCATACCTACCAATTGCCGCACCTGAGACAAGTTACCCCGTGCTCCGGAAAAAGCCATCATGTACACTGAATTTAGGGGGTTTGTGTCTTTGAAGTTACGGACGACCTCATCTTTGAGAGCCTCAGAGGTGCCGTTCCAGGTATCGATAACTTTTTGAAACCTTTCAACTTCAGTAATTTCACCCCTAGTGAACCGGCCTTCTGTGGCACGAATCATAGCTTCCGCCTCATCTAACATCTGGCGTTTAGCTGGTGGCACTTGCAGGTCATCTACACTGATAGAAACCCCCGCCTGGGTAGCATAGCGAAACCCCAGATCTTTGAGTTTATCGGCCATTTGGGCTGTCCGGGCACTTCCGTATTTGGTATACGCCCAAGAGATCAGCTTTTTTAACCGGCCTTTATCAACAATCCGGTTATAAAAAATCAAGTCTTTTTTAGCTTTTTTATCTGCCATGATGCTTTTGAAGGGGATGAATAATTAAGAATTAAGAATTAATAATTAAGAATTAAGAATCAATAATTAAGAATTAAGAATTAAGAATTAAGAATTAAGAATTAAGAATTAAGAATTAAGAATTAATTCTTTAAAATCCTACATTCTACATTCTACATTCTCTTGAATTTCCTAATTCTCAATTCGCGCATTCTCAATTCTAAATGCTTACCTTTTACCTAGCCCCATAGGGCTTCTTGAATAGTTTTGTTGTAGATGATCCGACCTGCGGTGGTGCGGATGTACTGGGAAATAAGTTCACCATCGGCTGTTTCCCTGACTCGCCGGTTTTTGTAGAGTTTGGTCACCATACCATCGGGTGAAGATTCTTCAGAAATCATCTCCGTGTCTTGTTCGTCTGTGTCAACTATGCCGTCATAGCGGACCCAAATATAGGCATGGAGGTGTACTTGCTTTTGTTCGTAGGCTTTGATTGCATCCTCGAGGTTAGCAAAGTAACGACCTGCTCCCTTGGTGGCATTTGGATTTTTTGCGGTTAGATAATAGCATCCCAAGACCATATCTTGACTTGGTGCTATAATCGGGCGACCTGTTGCTGGTGACAGAATATTGTTCGATGCCAGCATTAACAACCTAGCCTCTGATTGGGATTCTAGGGATAGGGGCACATGTACTGCCATCTGGTCGCCATCAAAGTCCGCATTAAAGGCTGGACAGACTAAGGGGTGCAGTTGAATGGCACGACCTTCTACCAAAATGGGTTCAAAGGCTTGAATTCCTAGTCGGTGTAGAGTTGGGGCTCGGTTTAGCATCACCGGGTGACCTGCAATCACTTCTTCGAGTACGTCCCACACAGTGGGATCTCCCCGTTGAATCAATTTTTTAGCTGCTTTGATGTTATTCACCAAACCCTGACGAATCAGGCGGTGAATCACAAAAGGTTGAAACAGCTCAATCGCCATCTCTCTGGGCAAACCACACTGGTGGATATGCAGGTTTGGACCGACTACAATCACTGACCTTCCAGAGTAATCCACCCGTTTTCCTAGCAGGTTTTGCCGGAAGCGACCCTGTTTACCTTCGATAATGTCAGAGAGGGACTTCAGGGGTCGATTGTTTGCCCCTACGACTGTCCGTCCTCGCCTGCCATTGTCAATCAGGGCATCCACAGCTTCCTGAAGCATCCGCTTTTCATTGCGGACAATGATTTCCGGTGCCAGAATTTCCTGCAACCGGGCTAGTCGATTGTTGCGGTTGATGACTCGTCGATAGAGGTCATTCAAGTCAGAGGTAGCAAAGCGACCCCCATCCAGTTGCACCATCGGTCGCAGGTCGGGGGGAATGACAGGGATGACACTCAGCACCATCCAATCTGGCTGAGCCCCGGTGCCAATAAAGTTGTCAATCACTCGCAACCGTTTGATGAGCTTAGCTCGCTTTTGACCTTTAGAAGCCGCAATTTCTTCTCGCAGCTTTTCTGCGATCGCGTCTAAATCCAAATCCTGTAGGAGTCGTTGCAGAGCCTCAGCCCCAATCCCCACGTCTACCCCAGATAGGTCTGAGTCTTCGCTATAGAGCTGCTCCTCAATTTCCAGCCATTGGTCTTCGGTGAGCAGCTGTTTATAGCTGAGGTTTTCCGCATTACCTGGGTTTAGTACTACGTAGGCGTTGAAGTAGACAATCTGTTCTACATCCCGCAGGGGCATATCAAGCAAAATACTGAGGTAGCTAGGAATCCCTTTGAGATACCAGACGTGAGCCACGGGTGCGGCTAGTTTAATGTATCCCATACGGTGACGCCTTACCCGGGACTCGGTCACTTCTACACCACAGCGTTCACAGACAATACCTCGGTGGCGCACCCGCTTGTACTTACCACAATGGCATTCCCAGTCTTTAGCTGGACCAAAGATCCGCTCACAGAACAGCCCATCCATCTCCGGTTTGAGGGTGCGATAGTTAATGGTTTCTGGCTTAGTCACTTCACCGACCATTTGACCGTTGGGAAGAGTCCTTTCTCCCCATTGACGAATTCTCTCAGGAGAGGCAATACCAATTTTTACGTAGTCAAACCGCTGTTCTATTTGGCTTCTCATAATTTTGTCATTTCCCTATTCACAGACACTCATATAGAGCAACCTTTTAGGGTTGCTCTTCTTCCACCAACTCTTCCTGGTTTAGGGATTCATAGGTTGGTGAGCGTGGTGTTCGATGGCGTTCTGAATCGGTCATTAAATCCACTTCCATATCATTACTACTACCGTCTTCTGTGGTTTCGACTTTGTGAACAGCTATGTCGAGTCCTAAGGATTGGAGTTCTCGCATCAGTACCTTAAAGGATTCGGGAGTACCAGGTCGGGGAATGGCTTTTCCTTTCACAATCGCATTGAGAGCTTCGTTGCGGCCTTGCATATCGTCTGATTTAACAGTGAGCAATTCTTGGAGGGTGTAAGATGCTCCAAATGCTTCTAATGCCCAGACTTCCATTTCCCCAAACCGCTGACCACCTTGTTGGGCTTTACCCCCCAAGGGTTGCTGGGTGACTAGGGAGTACGGTCCGGTGGAGCGAGCATGAATTTTATCATCTACCAAGTGGACTAGCTTGAGCATATAGGCTTGCCCCACTGTGACTGGTTGGTCAAAGGCTTCTCCGGTGCGACCATCGTAGACAGTAATTTTTCCGGCATGCTCCGGATTAAATACCCACTCTTTATCAGGTTGCTCACTGGCTTCTTTAAGCTTGTTATGGACAGTGAGGCGGGATGCTTCTGCACCGTACATTTCGTCGAAGGGAGTAAGCTTAAATCTGACATTCAGGTGTTCCCCAGCCCATCCTAATAGACATTCAAATACCTGACCCACATTCATGCGACTGGGTACTCCCAGGGGGTTTAGTACAATATCTACAGGTGTACCATCGGGCAGGTAGGGCATATCTTCGATGGGCAAAATCCGGGAAATAATTCCCTTATTGCCGTGACGACCTGCCATTTTGTCACCAACCTGGATTTTACGCTTCTGAGCCACATATACACGCACTACCATGTTGGCTCCCGGTGGCAGTTCATCCCCTTGCTCTCTGGTAAATACCCGCACATCTACCACACGCCCTTTTTCACCATTGGGGACTCGCAGAGAATTGTCCCGTACATCCCTAGCTTTTTCCCCAAATATAGCTCGCAACAGTTTTTCTTCTGGTGGCTGGTCTGATTCCCCCTTGGGAGTAACTTTCCCCACCAAGATATCCCCAGCTTCTACCCAGGCTCCAATCCGAATGATCCCGGTTTCATCTAACTGACGCAGGGCATCTTCCCCCACATTGGGAATTTCTCGGGTTATTTCTTCCGGACCTAGTTTAGTCTGTCGCGCTTCTATTTCATACTTTTCAACGTGAATACTTGTGTAGACATCATCGTAAACTAGCCGTTCACTAACCAGGATGGCATCTTCGTAGTTATAGCCTTCCCAAGGCATATAAGCGACTAGAATATTTTGTCCGAGGGCGATTTCACCCCCTTCTGTAGCCGAGCCATCTGCCAGTACCTGACCCCCCACAACTTCATCTCCTACATACACCAAGGGTCGTTGATTTAAGCAGGTATCTTGGTTAGAGCGCTGATACTTTTGGAGGGAGTATTCAATAATTGCTGGGGTTTCTTTTGGTTGAACAGGGCTAGGAAATTCTAACTCATTCTCATTGCCCTTTTCCCCTGGCAGGGCTGGCGTATCTGTGGTGGTTGGATAAGGCTGTAACCGAATTGTGTTGGCATCGACATACACCACCTCACCATCACTGGCAGCCACCACGACCATACCTGAGTCCCGAGCCGCCTGGGCTTCCAATCCTGTTCCCACTAAGGGGCGCTCAGGTCGAAGCAATGGCACAGCTTGCCGCTGCATATTTGAGCCCATCAGAGCTCGGTTGGCATCATCATGTTCTAAGAAGGGAATTAGAGAGGTGGCAACAGAGATAATTTGCACTGGTGATACCGCCACATAGTCCACTTGGTCAGGGGTGGTGGTGGTGAATTCTTGTCGATATCGGACTGGTACAGACTCTCCCAGGATGTAACCTTCCTGATCTAAGGCAATATCTCCTGGTGCTACCCTCAGGTCATCTTCTTCATCTGCAGTCATGTACAAGGGCGGTCGGTCTTTTAGGACTCGCCCATTTTCTACTGGGTAAGAAGGAGTTTCAATAAAACCATAATTATTCACCCGAGCGTGGGTTGCCAAGGAGCCAATCAGACCTGCGTTGGGACCTTCTGGAGTTTCAATGGGGCAAATTCTGCCATAGTGAGATGGATGAATATCCCGCACTGCAAAACCTGCCCGTTCGCGAGTTAACCCCCCAGGACCTAGGGCAGACAGACGCCGTTTATGGGTCAATTCAGCTAATGGATTGGTCTGATCCATAAACTGGGAAAGCTGAGAGGACCCAAAAAATTCCTTAATCGCTGCTACTAGGGGTTTGGGGTTTACCAATGAGGCTGGGGTAAGGGTATCGGATTCTGAAACGGTCATCCGTTCCCGAATAATCCGCTCTAGGCGATTTAGTCCCACCCGCACTTGGTTTTGCAGTAGTTCACCAACAGAGCGAACTCGGCGATTTCCTAGGTGGTCAATATCATCTGTGCTACCAATGTCAAATTCCAGGTTGATTAGGTAATCAATTGCCCCGAGTATGTCTTGGGGGGTCAATACCCTTACCGTGTCAGGAATATTCAGCCGTAGTTTTTTATTGATTTTGTAGCGACCGACCCGACCTAGGTCATAACGCTTCTGGTCAAAGAAACGGGATTCCAATAACTGCTGACCACCACTAACAGTGGGAGGTTCCCCAGGACGCAGCTTGCGGTAGAGCTCCAGCAGGGCTTCTTCTTCACTGGGGTTCCCTTCTTTGTCAAGGGTTTTTTGATAGTAGTCTGGGTGGCGCATAGCATCAATAATTTCACTATCACCAAGCCCCAAGGCTTTTAAAAGCACCTGTGCAGACAGTTTACGGGTTTTGTCGATTCGCACCCAAACTAAGTTATTTTTATCGGTTTCAAACTTCAACCAAGCCCCCCGGTTGGGAATCAAGGAGGCTGAGTAGGTACGACGTCCGTTTTTATCAGTTTCAGACTTGTAGTAAACCCCAGGAGAGCGAACAATTTGGTTAACAATGACTCGCTCAGCACCGTTAATGATAAATGTGCCTCGGTCTGTCATCAGAGGCAAATCACCGATGAATACTTCTTGTTCTTTGATCTCGCCGGTTTCTTTATTAATCAGGCGAGTATGAACGTACATTTGTACGGCATAGGTACTGTCTCGCCGCTTAGCTTCATCTACATCATATTTAGGATACTTCAGCCTGTAGTTTTCACCCAAGAAGTGCAGCTCCATTTTGCCAGTGTAGTCGGTAATCGGCGAGAAGCTATTGAGTTCTTCAATTAGCCCCTCTTCCAAGAACCAGCGAAAGCTAGCACGCTGAATTTCAACTAAGTCTGGCAACATATAGGTGGCTGTTGTGTAAGTCTGATTAGTCATGGGGTCTGTTCTTCACTCTTTTTAAGTCAGCGCCGATTTCGATTCCCTTCCCAAGGCAGTACTTGTACTTGAACAGTTCCTTAAAACTTGGGTTCGAGCTAATAGATACTAGATAAATAGATACTAGATCAACTGTTAGAATTGACAGTCCCACAGATAACGTAAACGTGGAATTCTTAAGCTGAACACCACCGGACCTCAGGTAACCCTAATCTAGGTTTTAGATGTTCATAGCTATGGCTTAGAGTGCCTTCTATCTTCCACTTTTTCTCGAAAGCCATCCGTGGGAATTTAAACCATGTCTATTACTAGATTGAAAGAAACTCAGGCATGGATCAGGAAAACAACCAAAACACTATACTGGACTATACTGGACTTGGAGTACTTGCTGCCGGTGCTAGTTGTGGTTTTTACACTTGTCACCGTCGATATGCCCTGTCCTACACATGGCTTGTGCTTAGCTGGAGGCTAAAACCTTTGTAGGGCTTGTCCTTTGGTTAGTCATATTCAGGATAAACCTGGTAGCATCTGTTCTCTTTTTTGTCAACCCTACTTCGGTAAACCTCTCCCAAAAGTACTATTCAAAGAGTCGGATTATTTCCTGTTATTTCCTCTTCTAGGTGTTACCATAGGTGTTCACAGCAAGCCTAGAAGTCGACCCATCATTCTCTTTCTACTGAACCATAGCAGAGTAGGGGAGTTGAGATTATCAAGAACCCACCTTCAGGTTTTCCCCTTTCAGGTCTGGTTGAGATTTACCCAATCCCTATTTGGGCAGCAGTTGCTGTTGAGAGGCTAAGACCAAAAAGCTGACAGGCATTTTGGGTGGTCTGAGCAGCCAACTCTTCTAGAGATATCCCTCGTAATCGGGCAACGCACTCGGCTACATAGCGAACATAGGCTGGTTCATTTCGTTTGCCTCGCTTGGGTACTGGTGCCAGGAACGGACAATCCGTTTCGATGAGTAGGCGATCGCTAGGTACCATGGTGGCTGATTCTTTTACCTGAGTGGCATTTTTAAAGGTCACAATGCCACTGAAGCTAATGTAAAACCCCAAATCCAAAAACCACTGTGTCTGTTGAGGATTACCTCCCCAACAGTGCATCACACCTCTTATTGGCCCGGTACTTTCCCAAAACTCTTGGAGTATGCCCCTCATTGCAGCAGCAGCGTCACGGCAGTGGATAATGACTGGCAAGCCAAGTTGGTGGGCAATCCCTAGTTGGGCTTTTAACACTTCTATTTGGTATTGTTGGTTCTTTGCTTTATAGAAATCCAAACCCGTTTCTCCGATAGCTACGACCCTAGCATCAGAGCGCCCTAGGGTCAAAATCTGATTTTCCGTTTCGGAAGTCCATTTTTCCGTATCTAAGGGGTGCAAGCCTACCGCGAAGGAGAGTTCGGGAAATCGCTCGGCTAGAGCTTGGATGCCTGTAAACTCAGACGGTTCTACGCAAGAGTGAACTAGACGAACCACACCAGCTTCAAGCCATCGGTGCCTTAATTGCTCTAACTCCGACTCAAAGACATCGAAGTTGATATGGACGTGGGTATCAATCAACTGCATCAATACAGTTTTTAATCTATTTATCTATTTTTAGTTTAATTAACAGCGGTTTTTGCTGAATTACTAATTGCAGCACTTAGCTAAGGTCAGCTGAGTCAGGCAATCTCATCATACAGCAGGTGATTCGGTCACAGTAGCGTTAAGTTGAGCCTCTATAGCTTTGAGCTTTTTGGCAAGACTTGCTTTTTTCCGAGCGCCATTATTGCGATGGAGCACCTTACGCTTGACAGCCTTGTCAATTTTGCTGTATGCTTCTGACATTCGACGTTTGACTTGTTCCAAGGCTTCCGGACTTGGTTGGCGTTCGTACTCTTCTAAGGCAGCACAATAGTTCTTCGTCAGGGTTTTCACCGCTGATTTGTAGGCTTTGTTCCGAATTCGGTTCCGTTCGGCGATTTTTATGCGTTTGAGGGCAGACTTGTTATTAGCCACAGCAGTCTTTACTTAACTTAATTTAGTTTGGGAGTTACCTCCCATAGAAAGTGGTATGATACCAGAAGTAACATCATACCATATATCATAATAAACTAGTATCAACACCCATAGCGTAACCCAAGCATCATCGTCTTTAAGCTATATTCTTAAAGTAAGTCCAGGAAAAATAGACACCTTTGATCAGGAGAAGTGTATAAACCTGGTCTAGGACGAGCAACACTAGCGTGATGGGCACTCCGACTCCATGCTGCGAATCATAACTGAGCAGGCTGAGGCACAAACTGAACTGCGGCGTATCCGCGATCGCACGGCTTCTGACCAAATGCTGAACAAAGAGGCAACTGTAAGGGAAGTTTTACAGGCAGTGAAGCGTAAAGGAGACGTAGCGCTCCTGCACTACACTGAGGAATTTGATCAGCTGAGATTGAGTCGAGAACAACTGCGAGTCAGCGGTTCGGAACTAGATGCGGCTTACCAACAGGTCTCCAAGGAATTACTTGATGCGATTCAATTAGCTGCTGGACAAATTGAGGCATTTCATCGACAACGAATTCCCAAATCCTGGGTGCAATTTGGTGAAGATGATGTGGTTTTAGGCAAGCGCTACACTCCTGTAGATAAGGCTGGACTATATGTTCCTGGCGGTAGGGCGTCCTATCCCAGTACTGTGTTAATGAATGCCATCCCAGCCAAGGTAGCTCAGGTTGACCAAATTGTAATGGTTACCCCACCAAGACCTGATCAAAGCATTAATCCGGCTGTGCTTGTGGCTGCTCAGGAAGCCGGGATTCATGAGATTTACCGGGTAGGTGGTGCCCAAGCAATTGCCGCCTTAGCCTTTGGAACCGAAACCATTCCCAACGTGGATGTGATTAGCGGTCCGGGGAACATTTACGTAACCCTGGCCAAGAAACTGGTTTACGGTATTGTAGGGATTGACTCCCTGGCTGGTCCTTCTGAGGTATTAATTATTGCGGATGAGGAAGCTAATCCAGTTCATGTGGCTGTCGATCTATTGGCTCAGGCAGAACATGACCCAATGGCAGCAGCGATTCTCCTGACCACTGATCCTCAATTAGCCAAACAAGTGCAGGGACAAGTGCAACAGCAACTAAAAGACCATCCACGACGCCTGTTGACAGAAAAAGCGATCGCTCACTATGGTCTAATCGTTGTTGTTGATTCTTTAGAAGCGGCAGCACAACTGTCTGATCAGTTTGCTCCAGAACACTTAGAACTAGAAATTACCCAACCTTGGGACTTACTAGACTATATCCACCACGCTGGGGCAATTTTCCTGGGTAACTCAACCCCTGAAGCAGTAGGTGATTACTTGGCTGGACCCAATCACACCCTACCAACTTCAGGTGCTGCTCGTTATGCTTCTGCCCTAGGTGTGGAAACCTTTATGAAGCACTCCAGTTTGATTCAGTATTCAGACCGAGCCCTCCATAAAGTGGCTGGTGCTATCGAGACTCTTGCTGAAGCAGAAGGTCTACCATCTCACGCTGAATCTGTGCGCTTACGAACTCAGCTTGATGCTGGGGGGTCAAAGGCAGTAGAACAATAATAGAAAAATAATCTAGTTAATGCTCTGCCGGTAGTCAGGTAGTTACTCATTCCCCAGAATGAAGAATTAAGAATTAAGAATTAATTCTTCATTCTTACTCTTTAGCACGGAAAATCCCAAAAACTGAGGTGAAGCCGTGCAAAAACGTACTACTGCCTACTGGACCAATTTCCCCGTTACAGAAGAAGCCAGCCAGCTGAATATCCTTGATGTAACGGTGGAATAGTTGGGAATCAAAATTAGGTTTACCGTAAAGTCCTTCTCCTCGCCCCAGACAGGAAAACATCAAAGCACCAGCAGCTTGAGTGGTGTTAGTTTGCTTTTGATAGTCCTCAAGAAGGAGTGCCAAGTCTTCCTCTGAAGTCTGAGCATCTCTGAGGTGGAACTGAATACGTTGACCGGGTCGAATCCGATCAGCAATAGCGATCGCACCAATCCTCGGATCCACACCTAACAGATTGCGGATCAGAAAGTCTCCCTGACCCAGCTGTTGTTTAAACTCATCTCGGGCAACTCCCACAAAGAGTGAATGTTGTGCCAGCTTACGGTCTGCCTCATCCATACTTTGGATTAACTCGCGCAACACCATTAATGGGGGATGGGATGCTGGCTCACCGCTGGTGATCTTGCCTTGATCGAGGGCTGTCAATTCCAGCAGGATATTCTGGTCTGCTTTAGCCACCTGATAGGTTTCACCGATAGGACGACAGCCTTGAGCCACAATGGTTTCTAATACAACATTGCCGCTTAGAGCAACCCCCACAGTTCCTTCATGGTAGAGAGACTTTGCCAGTTGGGTCTGGTCTTTCAGGCAAAACAAGCCATTCTTAACCATCATAGAGCCACCACTAGCCTGTCCTCCTACCTTGGCTGAGCCTGGATAAGCATAATCCAACCCTTGGAGCAAATCATTAATTTTAGATGACAAGGGATCAGAGAATAAAATAAACTGGGGTTGCTCTTGGGGGGAAATGCCAATCAAGTCCACCCAAGCATCAGGAGGACTATCCAAATCTGGCAAGGCGTCTCCAGGGATATGAAAGCTATGGACACTAACATCAGGCAAACAGGCTAGGCTGAGGCTTAGGGCTGGTCCTTCCTCAACTTCCACAGCCTGACCATTGGTGTTCATCCCAATGATGCCACTCCCACCACAACCAATCAGCACAGGTAAAGACAATCGTTCCTGGAGCAGGGGGATGAGGCGAGGATACTCACTGGCATAGGCAGATGAGATGAACACCAGACCCAAATCTGCTCTTGAAGGCAAAGACTTCTCAAGGCAGTCTGCCACTTCGGCCACTGCCGCTTCTAATGATGCACGGGTTGATAGAGCATTTGCCCACTTGATCACTTTAGCCATCTATTCTACCTAATTCACTCCCGATACCATTGCCTATTGAGGGGATTGGCCACTCCTTAAGGTTTTATAATAACGGTGAACTACCACAGACTTCCACTAAGCCTTACCTGATACTGAGAAGAGGATTGGTTGTGGTAGACTAAACTTAATATAACTTAATCTAAATTACTAGTTATCAAAAAGCTAGCGTTAACGGGGTTATAAACTGTTTTTCTTAAGGCGCGCTTTCCAATGGCCGGGAAACCCGGCCATTGGAAAGCGCCTCAAAAAATCTGTCTATATCTGCATAACTATGAATAGTTATTGCCATATTAGCCATCCGCTCTACTGCAATTTAAGAGTAACAATTCGTAATATAGTGGGTAAATCAGACAGGCTCCCTTAAATTCCCAGTTCCTCTAACTCGAAGTCCTTCCTCAAGTCAGCCATGGCAAGAAGGATAAGGGCTCAAGGTGAATTCCACCCCAACCACACTACCAAGTTAGCTATGTCAATATCTGTCGATTAAAGGGGGAATTTGACAATCCCCGGTCATTAGACGCGGGGATTCGTTAAGAATCCGTAATCGAATCTTACAGGCGTAGTCAATGCGCCCCTACTGAGTTCCACTTGGTCCAAGCCTTGGGTTCCCGCTACTTTTTTTTGTTGGTTATGCTTTCTAGGTACTACCACGCTTGCCAGTGCGGTACGCTCTGCTTAAAGTTACCGTAAGAATAAAGAAGCCTTAATAACAAAGATTTAACCCTTCTATGCATAGCCGACTAACCATAAAGGCTTCTTTATTCTAAGGTTTCGTCAAAGATCTGCAATTATTTACCCGTTCACAAGAGGTGCGACCCGAAGGTGCGACCCAAGGGCGAGTAAATCGCCCTTGGGTCGCACCTTGAGCGAATTTAATTCGCCGAACGCGCCCCGCGTCTCCTACGGAGAACGGAAAGCGCACCTGAGGATTAACGCAATGCAATCAAAGAGGGTCGGCATTTCTGAGGTACTAGAATTGCTTCATCACGTAGGCGTTTACCATTACTCACTTCACCATTGTAGTTTTCATGACGGCAGTTAAAACTGCCGCGTCGCGTTTCCTCCCGGAGACGAAACCTTAGAATAGGGTTTGAAGTCTCCGTAAGGATAGGGTCGCCTTATTACAAGAGACTTAACCCTATTTTGCATGACCTACAAAC
>NZ_JAAHHE010000058.1:0-4723 GCF_010692525.1 Moorena sp. SIO3B2 | reverse complement strand
TATAAAGGCGACCCTATCCTAAGGATTCGTCTCTGGCCAAAATCGGCAAAGTTTTAACCCTTTTACCCATAGCCGACTAACCATAAAGGCCAGAGACGAAACCTTAGACAGTGGAGCCTTATAACAATAGCCTTAACCCTTTTACCCATAGCCTGCCGACCATAAAGGCTCCACTGTCTTACGGTAACTTCAAACCCTATTCTGGCGGTAACTTCTGACCCGGATTGAAATCACGGGGCTACCACGCTCCCGCGTTCTTTCCGTGTCAAGAGTTCTAGAAGTGGTGTAAGCTACCAGGGGGTAAGGGGAAATTGGGAAAATCTTAAAAAATAAAGAACAAATTTGTGTTAAAGCAGGTCTTTTGCTTTAACCTAAGAAGTTAAAGTAGCTAAGTAAAGTAGCTAATCAAAGTAGCGCTCTTAGTTAATTCCCTGGTAATTTCTGGTTAATCCGGGATTTCCTAGCTAAGATGCAGGTAATGGACACTAGTCCGATCGTTGTAATGGCCACGACACCTACGAATGACCGCCAGTTCGTAGCCCTGTCCCTAGTAGTTAAGATGAGGGAAACATGTGCTGCTAGCCCAACCAGCCTTTACAACATTGCCGTTCCCGGAAGCGGGACAAACTCCGGCAAACCTTACCCCTGATAGGAGTTGCACAAAACCTAAGCAACTAGGTCGTCTTTTCAACGAAATTACTAGTTATTAAGCCTCCTATCGTTAAGTATTTTGCTAAGCGCGGTTGGTTACTACTACCAATCCTATCAGCAAAATAAAAATAGACATCATTAAGTTATAAAAGCGAAAGACAGATGAGCGAATTACAAGAGAAAATAGACCAAGAGCGTGAACAAGCTAGAGCCGTTTGTGATGCTGAGGGGGCGTCTTCAGCAGAATGTGCAGTAGCTTGGGATAACGTAGAAGAACTACAAGCAGAGGCTTCCCATCAGCGGCAAAATGCCAAGCCCAAAAACTCCCTTGAAGAGTACTGTGATGATAATCCTGACGCAGCTGAGTGCCGGGTATATGAAGACTAGACTCTAGGATTGTTCTGCCAAATACTCTGAATAAGGGTAGCAGGAGTAAATCCCCGATTAGGATTTGCTCCTGCTACCCTTTTTGGTGGCGTTATAGCGCTACGCGCAAGTCCGCAAGTCCGCAAGTCCGCAAGTCCGCAAGTAAGCGATTACTTACGTTTCGGAGTTTAGGAATGTCAAACATCTGAATGCGTAGTGCTATACTGGCCTGATGCTTTCCTTGGCTTTGTTTCTAGATTTCCAGTATGGCCATTGGTGAAATAACATAGATCAAGGTCATTTCGGCAACAAGCAATGCAAGATGAAATTATTCAATTACTGGTTTGGATGGACTACCGTTTGGCAGTTTTGTTCACAGTATTTATCCCCTTGATGCTGCTAATTTGGGCATTTTTCCAGAAAGCAGATGCTATGGTACGCCTGTTGATTATCTATTGGCGTGTTTCCAGTCTCCTAGCGATTACAGTTTACTTGTTGATTGTCGGTTGGCCGATTGCTTATGTGTGTGCTTTGAGCTCCCGTATTCTGATCCCCATCTCCCTGTGGTTTTGGATTGACTTGAATGAGGAGATTGATGATAGGCCCGCTAGTCCCCTGAAGCTAACACTGACATCTTGGCGTTGGGCAATGACTATTTACTGTACTCTGGGGACAATCGCTAGTATTCCATTTCTACGTTGTGCCTTTGTCCCAGGAGCAATCACATCTGGATTTTGTCAGGTGTTGAGGGAGCCGCCTTTGTTATTCAAACAGTATTTCCATGGTGGTTATACCCCTGGATTTTTGGGCTTTATCGGAATGGTGGGATTATTCTTCTATGTCCTTTACTTAAGCTATTTCGTTCTGTTTCGACTCGGCAAACAAGGACGATCAGCTATTGAACCATGAAATGGGTTATGGCTTTGGATTTTGTAGGGCAGTAGCATCTTCTTTGAGACTCCCCACGGCGCTTATGCCGGGGGAGTCTTGGTTCAAAGGAGGTAAGCATTCAGCAGTCAGGGGTCAGCGGTCAGCCGTCAGGTTATTTTATTCAAAAGCTTTTCCCGTAGGGTGCCCATAGCGCATAAGCTGTTCGGTGTAGCATGGGCGTAGCCCATAGGCTGATAGCTGAATACTTACCCCGGTGCGCTTTCCCCATTAAGAATTAAATTCGCCACTGGTCGCACCGCAAAGTAAGGTTGATTAACGGATTCGGAATTCTACTTAACCTACAGGCAAAGCGCTAGATCAGATTTTATGGTCACCACCAGTACGATAAAGCTAAATATATCATTATATCCTGCCAATAGGCAACGCCACAACTAAAAACTCACAACTGAAAACTCACAGATGATGGATTCCATTGGTAGGCGTCTAGAACAATACACCATCAAACGCCCAAAAGAGGTATTGATAGTTACCGCACAGATAGCTGGTGAACAGGATCAAATTGCTATTTTTAAAGGTTTTTCCAGTTCTTTAATGCGTCCGACATCCTTTGACCCAGATGTAGCGGTCTTACCAGCACAGGCAAAGATCATTAGCATAGATCGAGTGGCTGCTCCCTATAATCCACAGTCTCCTCGTTATCTTCAGCAAGGACTGACTTTGGAAACTATGGAAAAGTTGTTGGAGAATGCTGGTGTTTAATTTAGCATCCTGGCTAGGTTGTGGCTGCTAAGTTCCAAGGGAGGAACGTAAATTTTGGTAAAGTTTTGCCTGAAGGCCCTTGGGACCTAAGTGTATTTGGATCTAGTTAGTCAATTTTGATAAAGTCTTGCCAGAAGCCTAACAGGGCTAAATGTACTTGGATCTAGTTAGTCAATGTTTGAGTAAATCTTGGATAAACTCTGGCCAAAGCGCTCACAGGGCTAAATGTACTTGGATCATAATCTGAATGTACTTGGATCATAATCTGATCACAAGCATGTATGGGATCACAACCATAGGTTGGATGTATTGATGGATATCTACCAAAGCAAAATAAAGTGTTATTCTCCACAGTGAGTGTGTAATGTGAGGAAATTGAAATTATGGTTACATCCCCTGTCCGTATCCAGGGATTGGATAGTGCTGAGTTCTCATCCAAGAATCAGCCAATGAACTGCCCCAATGTCAGGTTACCTTGGCAACCCCTAACTCTACCCACAACCCCATTATTCGGTACCGATGGCATTCGGGGACGAGCAGGAACATTGCTCAGTGAAGATTTGGCTTTACAAGTGGGTTTCTGGGCTGGTCTTGTGTTACAGGAATACTCAGCTGTACCAGGACCGGTGATTTTAGGGCAGGATTCACGCAATTCTAGTGATATGTTGGCAACAGCCTTAGCTAAGGGGTTGACTACAGCAGGTCTAGAGGTGTGGCACCTGGGATTATGTCCCACTCCTGGTGTTGCCTACCTGTGCAGTGCCACAAGTGCCATAGGGGGTGTGATGATTTCTGCTAGTCATAATCCTCCAGAAGACAATGGGATTAAGTTTTTTAGCGGGAAAGGCACTAAGCTATCTCAGGAGCTGCAAAAGCATATAGAAGCTGGATTGAGGGGTTTTATTGGTCAGGCTGTAGTGAGTAAAACCCAAGGGAAGTATCACTATCGCCCAGGGTTGGTCACCGATTATGCAGCAGCACTTCACCGTCCTCTGAAAGGAGTGACGAATTTACAAGGCATGAAGATTGTGCTGGATTTGGCTTGGGGGGCAGCAGTGCGACTCTCAGGACAAGTGTTTGAGCAGTTGGGGGCACAAGTGATCTGCTTGCATGACCAGGCAGATGGCGATCGCATTAATGTCAATTGTGGCTCTACTCACCTCGAACCCCTGAAAGCTGCGGTAAAAGAATACCAAGCAGATCTTGGGTTTGCCTTTGATGGTGATGCAGACCGATTGATGGCAGTAGATGCCCAGGGTCGGGAGATCAATGGAGATTACATCCTCTATTTTTGGGGTCAAACCTTACGTGCTGCCCAAAAGCTACCAGAAGACATAATGGTAGCAACGGTAATGGCAAATTTAGGATTTGAACGAGCCTGGAAGCAGTTGGGGGGTAAATTCCTACGGACAGCGGTCGGAGATCAGCATGTCCAAGCTAAAATGCTCCAAACTGGAGCTATGCTAGGGGGTGAGCAATCGGGACATATCATCTGTCACCATTATGGTTTGACTGGGGATGGCATGTTAACTGCTTTACATCTAGCTTCTTTGGTCCGTGAATCTGGGATGACCTTAGGGGAGTTAGTAGACCAAAGTTTCCAGACTTACCCCCAACTGCTGCGTAATGTCAGGGTAGAAGACCGAGAACGCCGACGTGGATGGCAAGAGTGTGAAGCGATCACGAATGCGATCGCAAAAGGGGAAGCAGCCATGGGAGACCAAGGTCGAATTCTGGTTCGTGCTTCTGGTACTGAACCCCTGATCCGGGTGATGGTCGAAGCCGCCAATTCTCAACTTGCTCACCACTGGACATCAGAGTTAGTTAACGTCGTTGAGCGATATTTAGCTAACTGATTGACCAAAATGTTTCCAGCAACTGCTCAGCATATAACTTGCATCGTTAACTTATATCTTTGTTAACTTATACCGTTTCAGTGATCGGGTTGTGTTGACGGTTTATGGTTGACGGTTTATGGTTGACGGTTTATGGTTGACGGTTTATGGTTGACGGTTTATGGTTGACGGTTTATGGTTGACGGTTTATGGTTGACGGT
>NZ_JAAHHE010000579.1:0-3028 GCF_010692525.1 Moorena sp. SIO3B2 | reverse complement strand
TATTAGCCTTTGTACTCCAGTTAGTTCAAGTGGGATGGTTCTACCGTTTGCGTGGCTTACCTCTGTGGGTAGTGTTTCTTCAGGATTTTCTGTGCGTAGTTTTGATAATCTTAGCTTTTGATGCTCCAGAACAAGGAGGATTAATCGCTTTACTGCTACTGTGGCTAGCCATTCGCAGTTCTAAGCATTGGTATCGTTGGTATGTTCGAGGGCTAGAGGACAGTTAGAGAAAGTGTCATAAAGTGTACTAAAGACTATTCTAAAGTACTAGACTATTAATATGACACTAGTACCACTCCGTAAGGCGGTCGAACTTACGGGACTCTCCAAAACAACGCTAAGGAAGTATGCAGACAATGGCATCATCAAATGCGAACGAACTCCAAGTGGATACCGAATGTTCGATACAGTTAGTCTTGCCACTTTGGGAAGACAACAGCCACCAAAGCCAGCCACCATTTGTTACTGCCGAGTCAGTAGTCAAAAACAAAAAGACGACCTCGCCAGACAAATCGCATACATGCATTCCTTGTTCCCAGAAGCCGAAATCATCCAAGACATTGGCTCAGGACTTAACTACAAAAGGAAAGGACTTAGAGCCATATTGGAACGACTTATGCAGGGAAGTCAGCTCACGATTGTGGTTGCCTGCCGGGACAGACTCACTAGATTCGGATTTGAACTCATTGAGTACTTGGTTAGAAGTTACCGTAAGAGTAGTGCAGCCTTTATAGTTGGTAAATTATGCAGCATAGGGTAAAGGTTTTGTAGTAAGGCTGCACTACTCTAAGGTTTCATCTCCGGTCAGTATCAACGGTGGAAAAATCCTGGTTCTCGACCAGCCTGAAAGCTGCCCCGAATTGGAACTTACAGCAGATCTTCTCTCCATCATTCACGTCTTCTCTTGCAGAGTCCACGGACTCCGGAAATACGGCAAAAAAATCAAAGAAGATTCGAGTGTTCCTAAGTCCTGAGCAACGTTCCATGATAAAAAGATGGTTTGGAGTGTCTCGCTATGTCTTTAACAAGACCGTAAAAATTATTCAAAGTGGAGAAGTTAAAGCCAACTGGAAAGCCATTAAAACTGGCATCTTAAATGACCTTCCTGATTGGTGCAAGACAGTGCCTTATCAAATCAAATCTATAGCGATTAAGGATGCTTGCACCTCCGTCAGAGAAGCCAAGAAAAAGTACAAAAAAACTTCACAAATCAACCGGGTAAAGTTTAGGTCTAGGAAAAATCCTACTCAGTCTTGTTACATCCCAAAATCGGCGGTTTCATCTAAAGGAGTTTATCACACAAAATTAGGGGCACTAACCTTTGCTGAAGCACTCCCTGAAAAAATTTGTGACTGCCGATTGGTTAGCAACAACGGAAATTATTATTTAGTAGTTCCTTACACTACTACTCAAGAAAAGACCGAAAACCAAGGTAGAGTAGTAGCTTTAGACCCTGGCGTTAGAACTTTCTTGACGTTTTTCAGTGAAACTTATGTTGGCAAAATTGGCCAAGGTGACTTCTCGCGAATCCAGCGATTATGTCATCACCTAGATAGTCTTATTTCAAAAATAAGCAAAGCCAAAGGTAAGCAAAAACGTCGAATGAGGAAAGCTGCTAGAAGGATGGTAATCAAAATCCAAAATCTAGTTAACGAGCTTCATCATAAGGCTGCCAGATTTTTCGTAAATAACTTTGACGTAATATTACTCCCTACTTTTGAGACATCTCAAATGTCCAAGAAGTCAAAGCGAAAAATCAGGTCTAAGACAGTGCGCAATATGTTATCTTTTGCTCACTATCGGTTCAAGGAATTCTTAAAACACAAGGCGATTGAGAATGGAAAAATAGTAGTGGATGTATGTGAAGCATATACCAGTAAGACTGTTAGTTGGACTGGTGAATTGGTCAACGTTGGTGGAAGCAAGATTATTAGATCGAAGATTGATGGCCGGATAATGGATTGACCTTTGGTCACGCTTTCGGCAAAGCCGACGCTGCGCGAACGCGAACGGGACATCAATGGCGCACGAGGAATATTTCTTCGTGCCTTGGTAGATACACCCTGGCTGAAAAATCAGCTTGCATTGGCGGGCTAGAGTCTGCTTGGTAGACTTTAGTAGCTAAAAAGTATCGGAAGCGTTCCCGTATCAGTGGTCAAAACCATCACCAGAATCCTGACTAAAGGGGATAACGTTTAGGGGAGAATTGCTGCGCTATATTCGTGGTTGCTAAGGGTCTGTTGGGAGAGCGGTTTTTAGGTCTTTTGGATATCGTTCAGGATTAGCCATGATCTTGAGCTTTGGCAGCCTGTAGCACTTTTAACATCGTATCCGCTGCCTCAACCGCATCATAAGGCGACCACACTGGGTAAGACTGGTCAGGTTTAATTAAATCAGTTTCTTGTTGGGCTAGTTCCGAAATCAGAATCTGTATGATATAGAACTTGTCTGAGCGACTCAGTTCTCTCAACGTCGAGATTAGTTCTGATGAAACCATATAAACACTCCGCTCAAGTCGAGCGTACCTTTCTATTCTAATAGTCCTCGTCCGCTGCCATGAAGTTTTTTTTCCTGGACTTCAGTATCTATTAAGGCTTAAATTTATTTAACTTTATAAGTCCAGATTTCTAAACAAGTCTTCAGGTTAGTATTAGGGTGGGGATAATATCGCTCTCCACGCTTTATTAATTGCCATTGACCCAAGTAGAAGGATTGATTTACCTGTTTCTACTGCAACTACTACTGTATTTATTGTTATTGATAAAATTGCCTGCTTATAATATTCGTTTTTAACTTCATCATTTTCCATGACCTCATCAACCCGCTCCTTTCTATAGACATTTTATGCACGAAGTTTCACAAAGATACCACGAATAACTTTTTCTCACCCTCTGCTGCAAAAGCAAGACAGGCTTTGATGTCTTCGGACGTTAGTTCAGAAAAATCTTCTAGAATTTCTGCTTCTGTCATTCCCCCGGCCAGATATTCTAAAATGTCGTAGACGGTAATGCGCATGCCTCTGATGCAG
>NZ_JAAHHE010000578.1:0-3029 GCF_010692525.1 Moorena sp. SIO3B2 | reverse complement strand
GCTAGAAAGCGCGAACTAAAGGCAGAAGCAAGCATTGAAGCGGCACGTCAGAGTTTGGAAGACAAAATTGCCCAGCTCAATTCAGCCATTGACGATGTACGTCAACAAGTCAGCACAGTGAAAGGTAAAGCTGAGGCAAATACACAGGAACGGGTGCTTGAGCCGTGAAAAAATTCTGTTGTAGGTATGTTTTAGCTTTACTGACTTGGTATTCAGGCACAGGGTGATCAAATCCGTTAAACTTAACATCAAGGCATAACACTCACACAAACTAACTAAGAAACCTTATAAATACTATGGCTACAGAATTGTTGACTAGCACTCTCCAGAGCTTTATTAAAATCTATCTAGTTCTATTAATTGTCCGAATTCTGTTAACTTGGTTTCAAACAATGGATTGGGCGAATCAGATCGCTTCTGTCTTAAGTCCAATTACTGACCCTTACCTGAATATTTTCCGTTCCTTCATTCCACCCCTTGGAGGTATAGATTTTTCACCCATACTAGCGATTTTCGTTCTACAAATTGTAGCTGGGCTGTTTTAGCATAGCCGTGATCAACAGCTCTAATCAGAATAGTAAGATCTAATCCTTGTTCACAGTTTGACACTCCCCATGGCTATAAGCCAGGGGATTCTTGGTTCAACGTTCGCGTAGCGTGGCCTACGGCCTTGGTTAATTGCTATTCCAGGCCGGAGCCAAGAAGAGTAGAGGATACCTCTACCCAAGCGTATTTAGTCTTCCATAAACATTTAAGTCGTTAGACCCAATTACGCAATATGTAGGCTCTACATATTTTTTACGTTGCCTACTTATGTTTAGACAGTATCTAGCTACACCAAAATAAATATTGATTATACTGTTATAATAGCACACCTAGTGCCAACTTTCAATCCCATTGTCTCAAAGAAAAGCCGTCCTTCTAGGACGGGGCACGATAACCCAATTTTCTTGATGCAGCGCTGCATCAAGACAGGGGCGACAGCACTTAAGCGTTAACCAATCACCGACCGATTCTTTCCCTAAAACCGGATGCCCTAAAACCCTGAAGGATCAGAGGGGTTTTTACATTAGCAGGAACTGTAACCTGAATTTCAAAATCAGTGGGTTCGCCTGGTGGCACTTCATCAATTGACCCTACGCGACCCCGATTTGGGAAAGTATTATTGCCATTGGCATCCAAGATACGACCAAAAACATCAGCATCAACCACCGTTCTGCCAGTGGGATTCTTGGCTTTACCCTTGATCAGATAGCAACTAGCCTGCCTAGCCGAACCCCCACCACTGATCACCCTGCCTTGCCCAATTTCTGAGGGACACTCCTCGGAAGACAAGTTGGAGAGTTTAATGCGGATCACAGCCAACGCAGGGGGAGCAAATGCCGAGCTGATCACCCAAATCAGACAAGCTACAGCAGTAACAGTTAACCAATTTCGCAATCCCATAAAGCCCACCAAAAATTAACCTTACAGATACTTTACATCTAAATTGCAAAGGGTTGAGCAGAAAAGCTATAGCATGATTAACCCGCTATAGTTTAAGATTTTATGAAATTGGTAGCAAAGCGTGACCATTACCAAGATTTGGGGGGAAGGTAGAACTTTTCTAGGGATAACCCTGACCAAACAATACGCGATCGCACTAGCAAAACTCCTAAGGTAATTATTCCCAAACTGACAGTTCTGAGATGGTTGTTTCCAGTCAAAGCTAACTGTCCAAGGTAGCTCGAACCAATCATCACGGTATGAATTGCAGCTAGGACTAAAGCGGGGATACTCAATAAATGAATCCGTCGCCAAAGCTTGCCCAAACCCTTCTGTAAGCGGTCAAAACTCGTGAGAGCGGCTGGGGTAATCAACACGAGCGCTAAAATTCCTGCTAACAGACCCCACTTATGCTGCGGTAGCATAAACCCCATGGCATCTAACTTCCAGTTCAAGGCATGGTCTAGCCTAAAAAATGTATGAGCGATCGCCAACACAAATGCCCCCACTCCTAAAGCCCGACGATAGCGTAACAGCCCAGACCACAAACGACTAATCGGACGAGCAATCAAAGATAACATCAGTAACAGCAGCGCCCCATGACCGGTGTAATCCACCATAGCATCGGTACGCAGAAGGGTTAAAATACCAATCGTGAGGGTAACCCAGCCTCCTAGGCGAAACAGCTGGCTGCGCTTGCTAACACTGAGTCTAGATGCAGATACACCCACTCCTAGCATCATGGGCATTGTTCCCAGTCCAAAAGCCAGCATCGTTGCTGCTCCCCACCAGAGATTCCCCATTTCCGCTGCTTTAATCTGAGCAGCATACAGGAAGCCACAAGGCATCAAACCCCAGACTCCTCCTAAAAGGGCTGGTGTCCACCACTGAGATTCCCCAGACAGTTTACTCATGGCGACCGTCAGCCGTTGATGCCCAATCCCTTTAGATAGGGGGTGTAATAGGGGCAGACGGGGAATCCAATCGGGTTTAAGCTGGACACAGCCAAACCAAATTAGCATTAAACCGGTCAGAATTGCCATGACTTGGCGCAATCCACTGCCAATCCCAGCCAACTGACCACTGGCAATCAAGACCGAACCCATACCCCCAAGTGCAGCTCCGACTAGAGCATAACTAATTGTTCGTCCTAGGTTCAGCAGACTATGAAAACCCAGCTGATGCAGCCACTTGGGAGACTTTTCCTGCTGCTGAGATAGGGAAAACGCCACTGCCAGAGGTCCACACATCGCCACACAGTGACCAAAACTCCCCAGAAACCCTAGGGTCATGACCAGCAGCAAATCTAAAACCATTCCGTGCTTATCTTCCTTACCTATAGACTTATGGTAAATATTATCATTAGCTATTCATCCTTATTGTGAACTTATAGCAATTTGTAATCAAAAGATTCATTTGTGATCTTCGATATCCTCTGTATCTCCGGCATTTTCTGGTTAGGAGCTAAGAGCATCTTTGAAGAAATCTTAGCATTAAGAGTTAACCCCCATGACCATTCAACTGCGATCCCACATTTCCTCTAC
>NZ_JAAHHE010000577.1:0-3032 GCF_010692525.1 Moorena sp. SIO3B2 | reverse complement strand
GGTGATGGACAAAATCCAGGATTTTAGGGAACAGGGAAGAGAGCAAAAATCCTCTGTACCTCATGAACATGATAACCGCAATAGCAGTTTTAAAATGAGGGGTCAAGTACCCTGCCCTGCCTGGTCATCCCCTCTCTCCACATCTGAATCCTTACGGGAAATTTTTGAGCTGAAAGCTTTATCCAGCTAGTCTTTCAGCCTTTGCATGGCACATTATTGTTTCAGCTTTGCTACCTTTACCTGAATCAGACAGTTGCAATATTATCCCATCAAAGATAAAATCCGAAGAGTTAACAAGCTGTAAGGGTAAAACAGGATAAAATATATGACTGACGATAAAATGCAAACTCTTTCATCTTTTGCTAAAGATGAGTACGGACTTAGTTCAGCCTCATTCCAAGCTATGGTCAACTATGGTTACGCTTTGTTAGCTATTGCCGGAGGTGATGGAGAGGTTTCTGACCCAGAAATGGAGTGGTTAATCAATCACCAAACGAGATTTGGTGCCCCTGAAGAGGTTGTTGGACTCTACCAGTCTTTTGATTACAAAAATGCTAACCTACAAGAGCTGTTGCCCGATATAAAAAAAGTTGATGTTGAAACTTTGTCAGTAGCCAACGAATTGGTATATCATGCCATTAAGATGTCATCAGCTGATGGAGTTTATGCTGACGCAGAGAGAGCCAAAGTAAAAGAAGCAGCAAAAATCCTCGGAGTTGCTGATGATATTGTTTTGACTCTAGAAAGTTTAGTAGAGATGGAACGAACTGTTGTTAAGATGCGTAAGGCATTGATTCACGTAAACACATTATAGACGACGGTATCACTATACCACGGTAGGTAAGCATATGCGCTACTTGAGGTGCTGCTTGAGGTGCCGTCAGCCGTCAGCCTTGGCCACACTACGCGAATGGCTGATAGTTGAATCCTGATAGCTGAATGCTTACTGTGTAGCTATTTTAGGACTGCTATAAGAGCAAGAAGAATTAAGCGATCGCAAAACAAGACTCTAATTTGAAATCTGGTAGCATACCTTTACAAATTGAATCTCTTTCCATCTCCCCACACTTCCCACACTTCCCCTTCTTTTTGAAAAATATTTGAGAAATATCAGATACACCCGATTAGCGGTAGCGAAGTTGTTGACCCTTGATGACTAAACCCATTCTCATCGCGTTTCCAATTGGAGTGAATCGTTTTTGTTTCGTCATGGTTTGGGGATGATGACCCACGGTAGATAAACTCATGCTAAGAGGATATCTGAAAAGTTTTTTTATACTGAATTTTGCCCCCCTAGCCCCCCAACTTTGGGGGGAACAAGAGTCAATTTGCTTCTCAAAGTCCCCCAAAATTGGGGGATTTAGGGGGCTTGGATGTAGCAAATGAGACTTCTCAGACAACCTCTAAGCAGAGTCACAACAATTAGTGTAGCGCTTAAATTACGAGTAAAGGTTAAGTCAAACATTATCTGCGGATTTCCAACTGTCTCTACTTTCACAGTAGAAATCTGTTATGATTAGTTCCTCCACTAATATGCAACTACCTGAATTGACTCTCTGGTGGAATGGTGAATCCCACCAATTCAGTGGGTTTAGGAGTGTGGTTGAGCTAGACAATCTGCCCACTGGCACCATGGCAGAAAAATTCAATATTCTTCTGTTTCCCTACTCCCTACTCCCTACTCCCTACTCCCTACCCAGCAGTGTAAATCAACCGTATTTCCTTTTTGGAGCCATCTCATCTAGGGATTTCACTTTAGCAGCTCTTGGCTTGTCCAATTGACCGTGAGACTTACAGGACAAAGCACTGTGGGGTAGAACTCGTAAGATTTCGGTTAGGGTGGTTACCCCTTTGGTTACCTTTTCAATCGCCGCCTTCCGGAAGGAATAAAAACTAATTTTATCCAGGTAACGGTGCAACTGAGTCATGGTTCCCTCATAAATCAACTGCCGCACCGTATCATCTACATCCAGTAACTCTACAATCGCTTCCCGTCCTAAATAGCCGGAATTGTAGCACTTGGCGCAACCCTTTCCTTTGCGCCAACCTTTGAGATTAGCTTCCTCTGGCCTCAAACTCAGCTTCCGCAAATCCTCAGAAGTCGGGGTATAAGGTTCTTGACAGTGGGGACATACTTTGCGCACCAAACGCTGTGCCACTATTCCCAATAGGGCATCACTGATTAAACCCGGTTCCGGACCAATATCTTTAATACGAGGAATAGCACTGACCGCATCATTGGTGTGGAGAGTGGTCAATACTAAGTGACCGGTCAAAGCCGCTCGAATCCCTGTTTCAGCAGTTTCAGCATCCCGAATTTCCCCCACCATAATGATGTCCGGGTCTTGGCGTAAAATTGCCCTCATCCCTGCCGCAAAGGTCATCCCGGCTGCCTCATTCACTTGGGTCTGGGTAATCCGGGGTAAGACATACTCCACTGGGTCTTCCACCGTTACTACATTCACATGTTCCGTGGCTAACCCTTGGAGGGAATTATATAGCGTACTTGTTTTACCAGAACCAGTCGGACCGGTGAGAATAACCATTCCTTGGGGTTGCTGCAACCAACCTTTATAGATTTTAAGCTCTTGATCAGAAAAGCCTAACTCTTCCAAGCCAGAAAAGGGGTTCTCTCTTGGTAATAAGCGAATCACTGCTTTCTCTCCCCCCACACAAGGGAGGGTACTCACCCGCAGATCTAACCCAAGTTCTGCCTCCTGGCCAGTAGCATAGTTTTCCCCAATCCGACCATCTTGAGGACGGCGGCTTTCAGCAATGTCCATATCAGACATGACTTTGAGAGCAACCACCACTGCTCGACCCAAGTCTGACGGTAAGGTAGTTATATCCCTAAGAATCCCGTCAATGCGATAGCGGACTCTTAAGCCATCAGTCATCGGTTCCAGGTGAATATCACTGGCGCGGTTACGTAGAGCTCCAGAGATAATGGTTTTAATCCGCTCAATCTGGTCAGCCGCTTGGGACAGATACAATTCTGTGGTTTCGGTAATGTCTTCTTGTTCCACCTCACC
>NZ_JAAHHE010000576.1:0-3041 GCF_010692525.1 Moorena sp. SIO3B2 | reverse complement strand
TTATGGTTGCACAAATAGCCATAGCACTCCGACAGTTGCCAGCATTAAGACGATAATATATATGGTACGCATAAAGCCAATCCGATCTATGAGTCGCCCCCAAATTGCTATCCCAGTCAGAGTTCCTGCTATATTTAATGTAATTAACTGGGAAATATAATTGGCATTAAGCTGTAACCCAATTGCTAAATAGGTGACAAATAGCGGCAAAGAGGAAAGAAAACATAACGTCAAAATCGTTATTAATAAACGGTATTTTTGATTGGCAAATATTTCGCGGATATCATCAAACAAAAGATGGCTAGTTGTATAGGTAGATTGACTAGTTTCAGAAAATTTTATTTGATAAGTGATGAATCCTGCAAATAAACAGTACATCATCAGTAACACAACTATATATGCGTAATCCTGGAGTGCTACTTTTTTTCCTAGGGTCACAGAAAGAATAGCAAAAAAAAGTAAATTAAACCCATGCACAGTCAGTCGCATTTTCCCAAAAAACCATCCACGCTCATGTGGAAGAGTAGATTCCCGAATTATGGGTTGAAAAGCTACTCCTTTTGTAGCGTTATGAACGATATTCATAAATAAAATAGTAATACAAAAAAAAGCCAAACCAAGAGTTGTATTTTTTGCATACACTACAGGCACAATAAGCATCAATGGTAATAGGCAGAATAGTAATGCAAAACCAATAATCAGAGTATGTTTACTACCCCAACGCTTTACAAAATAAATACCTGCCATTTGTAGGGGGATAACTAAGGAAGGTAAACCAATGACAAAACCGATTTCGCTTTCTTGCAAACCAAGGAGACTCGTTGCGTATAGCTGAATTAAGCTGGCATCAACGCCACCAAAACTGGTCAGAAGAGGAATAATTGCAATATTTGAGGCAATCAAAAGTTTTTGATTATCAGAGCGTTCTTTTTGATTCAGCATATCGAGTTGTCACCATGTAATATCGAGTTCTGGCATTAATTGCTTCAGTTTTTTAGTCCAAGGAACATAATATTCATCTAATAATGCTTTTGCTTCCTGTGGAATTGCTTCGTAGGGCTGAGCATTTCCTTTTGAGGCTTGCCCTCGAAGCACCCACAAGCCACGGGAATTTTTTTCAGCCAAGGATCGGTAATCAAAGGGAGGCAATTTTAGAAATGTCAGGATTTTCTCCATCACTTCAAAAGGCGATCGCTGAAAATCTTCTAATAACACAACCGATAGCTGTTCTCGCGAAAAATAGTTCAACCACGTTTCTAAATGCAAGGCATAGTGCCCTACCCTTAGCAGGCGATCATAGGGATCGGGTTGGCTTGCTGACAATCGTCTTTTAATCAAAGAGACAAAATCAGTATCGACATATTCAGGAATGGCTCCTATCACGTCTTGTTCTGTCCTTCCCATTTGATAAGCTGAGTAAGCCCGTGCCGTTGGATTCCTCAATAAAACAATGAATTTTCCAGAGGGCATCATTCGACGAACCAGTTCGGGAATAGGCACACTTCGATTCCATTTGTCTAAGTAAGCTGGTGTTTTTTCAAATGTATAGATACAACGAGACAACAACTGCTGCTTGTCTCTTGACAGTAAATAAGCAGGATTAAGTAGATAGCGTATCCATTCAGTTTCAATATCTATGACTTCATCAAAAAAATGGCACTCTTCAGGCGCACCTTTAAGATTGGGATGCTGATTGAGCCAGGTATGCAGTTCACGAGTGCCGCATTTCTGTGCGCCGATAATCAGAAAATTTGGCACTGCATAATAAGCATGGATTTCATGGGGCAATGGATAAGCGACAATCACTCCCGCATCTAGATCCTCAAGAGTTACATCAGGATAATAGACTATTTTTGGGGCAATCAGCATTAGTATATTTTAAAATTAAAATTTTCAATATGATCAAGTTTAATGCAGTAAATAATTTTTATACTTGTCTAGCCAATGGTCTATAGTAAATGGATAATAGTTTTTAAACTTTACGGCATTTTCCCTACAAAGCTCAATCACTTTTATAAGATTATCATGGCTCAAGCCAAACTTTAAAGCTAGCTCAATGTTATTCTCTGAAGAATTCATGATATCTGGAGCAATCTTTAGATTTTTATCAGCTTTCACAAAGTTGTCTTTTACAGTGTTGCTACGCTCTAGCACGAAGGGATTACTTGTTTCTATTCCTAAAAAATGCTTTAATGCTTCTAAGGACTTTTTTCGGTACTCTTCTTCGACTATATTAATGATCACAATATCTTCGGGAGCGAAATAATCATAATACTGAGATAACTGTAGGGCATAATCGCTATAATTAATATATTTATTACGAATACTTGAAAGGGCTTGATTGATATCCAATTTTTCTCTATCGACTAACAAGTTATGAAAAAAATGGGAAATCGAGCGCTGTAATGGATCTCGAACTAGATAAATTAATTTAACGTTTTTCAAGACTTGCTTGATTCGCGCCGGAACCCCTGGATAGTCTGGATACTTTGTATAGTGGGTAGAAGCTTCCAGCTTTATTCCATTTAAGGGAGGAAACATTTCTAAATACCAGTCGATACCTCTTTCCCAGTTGCCTCCTCTATCTCGATCCACAAAAAATTTAGTATCCTTCACCCTCGATGGGTTGATTGATGGGCAGTTTTTAGACAAGGAATGAAACAGCGAAGTTGTTCCGCATTTCATCCCACCAATAATAATATAGTGTTTGCTTATATCCCTTTTCATCTATCAAATCCAGATTAGAAAGAATCATCAGTACCAACCTTAAAAAGGCTGTGATAACCATTCAATTTTAAGGAATGCCTAAGCATTATATTTCTTTTCCCACTCTTTTACAGCCATAGCATAATTTCCTGTAGCACTAATTAGCCTCCAAAATGTGCCAAAATTTTCCTGAGCATTTTCTAGGTTGAATTCCATTTTATGACTTTTGTTTTTGAGAAACAATTCAATATTAGCATTGACGGTGTTACAGTAATCAATACAAATATCAAGTCGTTCGTAATTAAACTGTTTAGGAAGGATTATTGATTCTGAGT
>NZ_JAAHHE010000575.1:0-3049 GCF_010692525.1 Moorena sp. SIO3B2 | reverse complement strand
ATGGCGAGACAGAATACATCGCAGAATATGACGATGGTACCCTCGTCCTGAGATTTACCTTATTCTTCCAAAATAAAAAGTCTCCAGGTCAATCCCAGACCTCATCGATTATTACTGCAAGTCTGGCTGCTGAAAAAAGTCTAGAGATTGCCCTCCAAGACCTAATTAGTACAATTTCCTTTGGACTCAGCGATTTAATTCCCCTGGAGTTATTGAGTTATTTCAAGGTGAACTCCAGCATCGTGATGGTGATTGATTGCCCTGCTAACCCAAATAATGCTGGTAATTCCAGTACCGTAGTTGCCAAGAAACGATCAATGCTGTTTAGTATTGGTTTCAATGGTCGCATCCTGTTTAACGACATTCCCCTAGTTAGCCAAGTTTTAACTCCTTCAACAGCCGACAGTGAGTTTGCCTTTGAATTTTTAGTGGCGTTACAGGAATTCTCCCGCAAACAGTTAATACAGGTTAACTACTTCCTTGAAGAAATAGGAGTACCCCTAAGAATCAAACCCCCCTGCAACAGCACTAATGTCCTGAAACGGGGTGCTTCTATTGGTGCTCACTTTGAAATTGGTCCCTATGTCAAAGCTTGGTTAACCCCCTTATCCCGTCCTAATACTACCAATACAACTCCGACTAATCCTACTCCTTCTGCTGCGGAAGAGAGCAGTAGTTTAATCCCAAAATGGTTGGTTAAGTTACTAAGACAAGGTATTGCTATTGTTAAAGGCTGGTTCACCTCGTCATCTCCCACCCCAATCACCCCTGCGACCGCTCCTGTAGCAGAACAAAATAGTAGTTTAGTTCCCACTAGCAATGTTCAAGTGCTTGCTGCTTCGAGTAGTTCTGGTTCCGGTGTTGGTTCTGGTTCGAGTGTTAGCTCCGACGATGATGAACTTCCGATTACCATTGTGGACAATGGTGCTTGGTTAACGGTGCAAAAATCCTTTGGACCTTTACACTTCGAGAAAGTAGGACTGGTTTATAAAAATCAAGAAATTCACCTCACGCCTCAATTTATTGTCGAGGTATCCCGTATGGTGCTGACCATTAATGGGCTATCGATAAGTTCTCCTTTGATGGAGTTTTCACCTTCGTTTAATCTGGATGGTTTTGGCTTAAAAGTTAACACCACTGGATTGGAAATAGGTGGTACTTTCTTGTTGGTTGAAGGCAGCAACTACAATGAATTTTTAGGAACAGCAGTAATCGGCTTAAAAGTTGGGAAAAGTGGCAAAAGATGTCTATCCCTATCTGCCATTGGGGCCTTTGCCGAATATAGTGACAGCGATAAATTTGGTCTATTTCTCTACTTAGCAGCCAACGAACCCTTTGGCGGTCCTCCTTTCTTCTTCGTTACAGGAATCTCAGGGGGATTTGGTTTTAACTACTCCCTAAATATACCTAGCTTTGATGAACTATTAACCTTTCCCTTTGTGGATGAGGCAGTTCATGGTAAAAAAGCACCAGATCCTGCTGATACAGCTAATACTATTGCTAATGAATTACAGACTTTATCAAACCAGATTGTTCCCGAAGTTGGGGCTTGGTTTGGGGCAGCAGGGATTAAATTCACCTGTTTTAAGATTGTTGATGGCTCTGGATTACTGAGTATTGCCCTGGATTCGAGTGGGTTTGAAATCGATTTCATTGCCCTTGTCACTTTAATGCTGCCTACCACCATAACGGGTCCCTTTGAACCCATTGCGGTGGCGCAAATGTTGATGCAGTCAAGGTTTGCTCCCGCTGAAGGGGTGTTGATGGTGCGGGGGCAATTAACCCCTAGTTCCTATGTTTTAAGCCGGGAGTGTCACCTAACAGGGGGTTATGCTTTCGGGCTATGGTTTGCTGGAGAACGCGCAGGGGATTTTGTGGTTACCCAAGGGGGCTACCATCCCTGTTTTTATGCTGCCGATCGCTATCCTGATGTACCTCGCTTAGGCTACAGTTGGCAGATTGATAATAATGCCTTTACTACCGCCCAGGTCTATTTTGCTCTGTGTGGCTATGGAGTAATGGTGGGTGGACTTTTTGCCATTGCCTTTAAGGCAGGTCCTTTGTGGGCTGAGTTTGATGCGGGCATTGACTTCTTAATTGCTTGGAAACCCTACCATTATGATACTTCCTGGCACCTGTTTGTGCGGGCGGGCATTGGTACCCTTGCCGTGGGTCTGGGGGTCAATGTTCGTTTTTGGGGTCCAGACTTCGGTTGTAAATTCAAGATCAGAATTATCATTATTACCGTCACCATCAAGATTGGTGATCAAACTTCTCAGTATCCCCTACCGATTGACTGGGATGAGTTTAAGGAAGCATTCTTACCCCCAGAGGATGAAGTTTGCAGCATTGCTGTGGTTGAGGGCTTAACCAAGCAAATTATCCGAGGAGAGGGAGAAAATCAAGAAGAAATCTGGGTGATTAATCCCAAAGATTTAGAACTAACCACCGATAGCATAATTCCTGCCAACAAGGTATGTACTTGGGGCGAAGAACAGTCTGTGGGTACTGAGACTGCATTTGGGGTTAATTCTATGGGAATTAAGAAAGAGAATTTAGGGACTATCAACAATATCGTTATTACTAAAGATGGCAGTGAAGAAAGCGCTAAAAGCCAATTCAAGTTTGAACCCATCACTAAATATGCCCCCATTGCTGCTTGGGGTAATCCCGTCTCTTCGGAACATATAGTTCCCCCAGAAGTTAATGGCGACCAGTTTGTGGAAAACGTCTTCTTTGGTTTCCGGATTGTTCCCGCCCAACAACCCAAACCTGGGGAAACCGAGGTAATTGGTGTGGAACATTTACTCTATGACACTTTACCCCTTGATAATTCTTATGTTTGGGAAATCATAGCAGCATTTGTCCCCGATGCCAGCTTAACAACGGAACAAGAAAAACGCGATCGCATTAACACAACTGTAGAGAGTAATTCCCAACGGGATGACGTTTTAACAGCATTAGGCTTTGACACTAGCAAAGTCAGTATCGATCCTGCTGTTTCGGATAGTTTTATTTTTGCACCACAGGTTAGTTAGGAGATTAGGAG
>NZ_JAAHHE010000574.1:0-3054 GCF_010692525.1 Moorena sp. SIO3B2 | reverse complement strand
CCCAAAATCATAAAGTCGGGGAAGCCTATCTCTGTTATGGTGGCTGCCTTTGCCGCCCATCCAAAGCCCGGATTACATCCAAGACTTAAGCTGATGCCACTTTTACTGAAATAATCTTTAACTGTAATATCACGATTGAAACTCGTGACCACGGATTTGCGGCTAAGTCCAGTTAGGGAAAAATGGCCATTCTCAAGCTTTACATCTTCGACTCGATTGAAGATCTGAACCAGTCGGTAGTTTTCCAGTTTATCTTTTAATTGCTCTTCCCAACCCTTGTTAGTAAAAACGAGATCTGCATCAGCCCAAACAACATATTTATGCTTTTCATTCAAATGGGATAACGCTACGTTATAGAATCTTTCTTTTTGCCAAATTACGGAAGCCGAGGGAATCTTGATGATTTTAAGATTCTCCGAGGAAACAATACTGTCAGTATCTAAGCCATAACAAACCAGGATTATATCAACTTTTTGGTTCCTTAAGCAAGCTAGTGATTTGACAAGAGCAATATACCTGGATTCACTATTTGAAAAATTAAAATAAGCTAGAATAACGACCGTATCCATAACTGCAGTGATCCTTTTCATTGGTACTACTATACAATGGAAAGGCTCTCCCCATAAAAAATATATAGGAACCCTAAATCATTTTACAACTTCTACACGGATTCCTATATAGGCACTGATTGCATTATTGTTCAAGAAGCAAATGGCTTATTAATGTCGTCCCTAATGCTTTTGGGGTTGTTTGCTTTCACGTAGTGTCTCTATCATGAGAATCGAGGTGTTCGGCACACAGCCCCGTGGAACCACGCCAGTGAGGTCTTGGGGGTTACTCCCAAGACCTTACTACATCGCTGTTCCCTGATCGGAAGTTCCCTGATCGGAAGTTCCCTACTCCCTAAAACCTACTCCCTAAAACCTACTCCCTAAAACGAAAGTACCTCACCCACTTGATAGCTATATTATCGGTAGTAAAATTCAAAATCTTTTAATGCTGCTACTCTGGCTCGATTAAAATTATAGTGATAGCCCAGTTTGCGTTTCAAGGAAGCCCAAAACGTTTTCTGTTTTTTCTCATGAGAAGCATCTAGATGTTTTTTGACTTCATTAATCCTGTCCCAGCTAGAACTTCTGCTAATAGTGAATCCTGCTTTAGCAGCAGCCAGTCCTAAGGTAATACCTGAGCCACCATGAATACCTTGTAACTCAAAATAGCGCCCGATCATACCCCATTGTTTAATAAATTCTTTTTCTTTGCCACCATCTCTAGAAACAAAAAATAAAGATTCTCCTATATAAATTGCTTTGTCTAAGCAGATATCTAACTTAGAGGCTATCTGTTTAAGGGGCTTTAATCTTTCTGGATTATAGTTTTGTATATGCTCGATAATATTTCCTTGATGTCCTGCTGTAATTCCAGGCAGTACTTCAATAGTTTCAGGTAAGCTACCTATAATCCTGGTGTCAGCATCAATTTGTATGGCGACAGGAAACTTTGACAAAGCCTTCTCAATCTCAAAGCGTTTGTCATGATAACAATGAAGAATTCCTGTTTGCTGGTGTTTAAACGCTAAAACGTTCTTACAGTTATCAAAATCCTTGACATCATCGGTGGCAACTATTAATAATTTTCCTGGAGCATACTTTTCTAAATCTCCTGCTAGTTCTTTGGCAAGAAAGCGATACTTACTACGGAGAGCTAAAGTACAGAAGCAAAAATCTTTTTCTGGCTTAATCATAGTCTTCTCCAAAAACGGTTTTTTCCTTCCTATCTCTTGGTGCGCGTTCCCTTGGCGACAGAACATCGCGCCTGTCGCACCACTTTCTCAATTCAGAGTTTGAGCTGAAACTTATCCAGCTGATTTTCCGACTGCCAATCACCATGTAATGGCTTAAACGGTCGTGGCTGGAGCTATAGTCTCAAGCCCTAGCTACCTGAGCTATCTCAGGCTTAGTTATATAATTCCCAGAAATATAAAGCTAGTCACAGTATGGATGCGAAAAGTACCATCAATAGGAAATATCAGTCAATTAATAGACGTTGAGAAATTAACTATTATATGTATCGAATAGATGAGCGGAAAGTTTTTATGCTTTATTCTGCTGCTTTTGCGTTCCCGTAGCGGCTCTTTTGGAGCATCCCATTTCCCCCACGGCTTAAGATAGCCCAGCCTTCATAACAACCCAGCCGTAACCAGTCAACCTCTGAGATGAGAATTAGATCTCAAATGACACTTGTAAATGTATCGCTAAATGTATACCAGTTTACGGCTGAAGTTGTTGTTTAGTGATACCAACTACAACCACAGAAGTCTAATTAGATTTCCCTTTCAAATACGCTTGAGCAAGCTTAACCCATGAGTATCAGTGCCACAGGTATTAAATAGATTGTAGGTAGCACTCAACTGCAACACAAGCTTAGTTTGTTTTGGACTAGGTTGCCAGGGTTCAGGATTAGTGTAGGCATAGTAAGTTTCAACACCATCAATGCCTAAGTGGGCTATAGCAGTAATTAACTCATCTGCTGACTTGCGGTAACGGGCTGGATGAGCCAACACTGCTAAACCACCGGCCTGATGGATAGCATCAATCACTGCACCAGCCTTAGCATCATTACCGGTCGGTGCGGTTCCAGTGAAATAGCGCTTTAAACTAGGATGTTCTGGCTCAAAAGCATAGCCAAGGATATGAACGTCATCATTAAGGAGTTTGGCGGTAATTTCGACACCAGTCCAGAAGTGGGGTAATGAATCACAGAAAGATGACTCCTGCTGCCATTTTTCTATGCAAGCTTGAGCAACTTGATAACCAGCAACGGAGTGGTGATCGGTTATGGCAAGTCCCTTAAGACCAATGGTAATTGCCTGCTTAATCAACTCTTCCGGTTTGAGCCGACCATCAGAGTAAATGGTGTGCATATGAAAATTGTAGCGATAGGGACAGCTATCAGGCTCAATCGTTTCCCACACTTGCCGGAGAGCTTGTTGATTTTTTGCTGCTATCTTAGGTGAAGCAGACCCTTGAGCAATATTGACTACCATAGATACTT
>NZ_JAAHHE010000573.1:0-3062 GCF_010692525.1 Moorena sp. SIO3B2 | reverse complement strand
CAGATCTGACTTTTTGGTGGGCAAAATTCCTAGAGTTTTCCCTACAGCTGATCTGTGCTCACCTTTTGCCCACCCTACAGGATCTAAATTCTAAATTCTAAATTCTAAATTCTAAATTCTTCATTCTAAATTCTAAATTCTAAATTCCTTGGGAAACAAAACCAGCCCAAAAGAAAGGATGAGCAAAAGGAAAATCTTCCTTACTCAAAGACTCCAAACGCTTTTGCTGTATCTCGAATTTATCGACAATTGTGACCCACTTATCCAACTCTTCCTGATCTCCCTGATCTTTGGCATTCTGTTTAGCAGTATTGGCCTCTTTTAACTTTTGTTCCAGATGTTCCGTTAACTGAGTCTGATAATTATCAGCAAACTCCTTTCCGGTTAAATTGCGCAATTTAATTTGCCCTTGCTGTAGTGCTTGGGAGCGGCTCATCCCTGACCGGCGGCCATGGTAGTAAAAAATCGCTAATAAAGCACTGGCCAAATCATCTACGGACCACTGGGTACTAACCACACTCCTGGCTCCAGCACAGAGAAAACCGGTAGCTAGACTAAGCAAGTCATCAGTAATGTCGGTAACAGTGAAATTAACCTCGCAGGCTGAGGCAAAAACTTCGGAAAGATTGGGCATGCGCCAACCAGGAGTTAAGAGTTGACCCAGGGTAAGGGAACCATCTCCTAACCGTAAATGAGATTCCAAGAGCTCCATGGGGTTAGATTGGGCATGATGGCTGGAGTGGAGGATATGCACTTGCTGGGCTAAGGTGTGGTATGATTTGACCGTGGCATTCCGTCCTTGTAAGCGCTGCTTAGCAGGAACCTGATACATTTCCGCCAGGGTTTTGCATTCAAAACTGGTAAAGGGCAGATCCTCGGTAGCATCTTCGACTATACCCATTTCTTGACCTGGGATTGCTGGGCGTTGGTGGCAATAGTGGAGGATTTGGCAACTGGGAACCAAGCGAATACGAAAGCGATCGCATAAATAAGTAGTGTTGGTAACAGGTTTAGTGCCAGAGGATTTGGAGGATTTGCTGGCGAAGACCATACCCCGATTTTGGGCAAGAGAACTCTTTTCTTGCTCTGCTGCTAATAAACCCTCTTGCTCTCCCCGTTTTAAGGGCAACGCCGCAAAAGGAATCTGATGTAAATATCGATAAGGCACAATAATCAACTCCTCAATCCCAGTCAGATAGTGTCCCACCAGCTCCTGCAACTGCAAGCGCTCAGCAAGTTCTTCAAGAAAATCCCCCATCTTCTGTTTCCATTCACTTTGTGCCTCAACATAGGGCTTGAACCAATTATTGAAGATCCAAATCTGTAAAGTTTTCCACCCCTGTCCTTGACAAGTGAAAACTTGAGGACTGCGATCCTTAAACAGGATAAAAATATGGGTATGCTCTCTTGTTGTGTAAAAACTAAGCAGAGCAGTGGTTGATTCTTCGATTAACTGCTGCATTTGCTCCCAATCGAGATGCTCCACCTGGACTTGTCCTGCCAAAACCGGGTCATAGCGGCGCAGTTGTTGCCAAACTTGCTGTTTTTTTGCCTCTAATTCCTGGATTTCTTTCTGGTATTGTAATAAAGCTTCCCTAGTCAAGGATTGATCAGATTGTTTCACTGGCATTCCCAATGACATGGTTTTATTAGGACTTCCTGCTAGAACTGGAACAACCTCCGAAGCAGAACCAAAACGGAGGAGATTGATACGCTGTTGCAGTTCCTCGTAGTCCTGCAAAAGCTGTTTTACTTCTGGGACAATTTCTCCTCCTTGGTAGAGTTCATTACTAGCCATCATATCTACCAAGCGTTGGGCACGAGAACGTTCAGTATATTCCAGTCCTTTTTCGATCTGACCTAAATTGAGGCAAGCTTGTACTATGTTGCCATATACGTAAATGGAATCAGCAAGAATCTCTTGGCGACGCTCCTCATCAATTGCCCAACTCCGGCTTTGTTCTACCGCTTGGATAGCTAGGGCGTAGCCTTCGATAGCTAGTTGCCAATTGTTATTGTCCAGAGCAAGGTTACCTAAATTGCAAGCTGTGTGCAGACAATCGAGAGGGAAGTTTTCTGGAGTACGGATTTGTAGGGAATTTCTATAATGAGCGATGGCTTGTTCAAGATTATCGGCTCTATCTCCTTTGATTTTTTTATAGGCAACACCGAGATTGTTTTGAGTTGTTGCCCAATCTTGGGGAAATGCCGACTTTGTAAAGATTTTTAGGGCATTTTTATAATGAGCAATGCCTTGTTCTATATTATCAGATTTTTCCCCTTTTATTCTATCAGAGTAGGCATTACCGAGATTGTTTTGAGTCATTGCCCAATTTTGGGGAAATGCGAACTTAGTATAGATTTGTAGAGCATTTTCATAATGAGCGATGGCTTGTTCAATATTATCAGCTCTCTCCCCTTCTATTCCGTTACGGTAGGTATTGCCGAGATTTTGTTGAATCCCTGCCCAATGTTGGGGACATGTGGACTTGGTACAGATTTCTAGGGCATTTTTATAAGCACAGATTGCTTTTTTTAAATTATCTAATTTATGATGATCGGATTGATATAATTTTTGATACAATTTATTTTTTATTGAATGAACATTGCCGATAATAGTTTGGATTTTATATCGTTCAAATAAATTCATTTTCTCATAAACTTTTAGGGCATTGTTTAAATGCAAACTTGCTTGTTCGAGGTTATCGGCTCTATCTCCTTTGATTCTGTTGAAGTAGGCATTGCCGAGATTGGATTGAGTCCTTGCCCATTGTTTAGGAAATGCCGACTTGGTACGGATTTTTAGGGCATCTTTATAAGCACTGATTGCTTCTTCGATATTATCGGCTCTATCTCCTTTGATTCTGTCGACGTAGGCATTGCCGAGATTGTTTTGAGTCATTGCCCAATGTTGGGGAAATGCTGACTTGGTAAAGATTTTTAGGGCATTTATACAATGAGCAATCGCTTGTTCAATATTATCTGCTCTCTTCCCTTTTATTCTCTCACAGTAGGCACCGCCGAGATTGGTTTGAATCATTGCCCAATCTTGGGGAAATGCC
>NZ_JAAHHE010000572.1:0-3071 GCF_010692525.1 Moorena sp. SIO3B2 | reverse complement strand
ACACATTTTACATGGAAGCCGACTACGGTAGATCCCGGGTTTTTCGGCAAGATGGCGACCCAGAAGACGTGATACAAGAAGCGATAGACACTTGTCCAGTAGATTGTATCCACTGGGTTGATTACACTAAGCTTAAAAATCTAGAAGACGAGCGACAATATCAGGTAATTCCTAGAGCGGGATTGCCCATTGACCGCAGTATTGTTGCTGCCAAAATTAAGGAGAGGAAGCTGGCAAGAAAGCGTAGGAAAAAACGAACCTAGGCTTAATGCGTTCGCGTAGCGTGACCAAAGGTCAATCGCGTAGCGTGGCCTAGGGTCAATCGCTTTTAATAGTAATTAATCCTCGATGGCTTAGTGCCGTTGGGGGTTTTGTGTTGTTTTATCGCAATGGTTGGATTTTAGGGAATCGGGAATCGGGAATCGGGAATCGGGAATCGGGAATCGGGAATCGGGAATCGGGAATTGGGAATTGGGAATTGGGAATTGCGAAATGCGATCGCATCCTTGATCGCATCCAACAACAACAATACCATAAAAATGCACAATATTAAATTATAGCATAAACAGATCTTTATTTCTAATAATATCAAAAACTCTTTGGCTCTCTTTCTTACTACTCCCGACTCCCGACTCCCTACTCCCTTCCTACGACCAAATCCCACAGCGCATCAATACCACTGCCCACATAGTCGGAATCCTGATGTTGTTCAATCCATTCCATGATAGTAGGGAGGATATGATTGGATGTTTTGCCCAAGTTGCCCAAGGCTTCGGCTGCCTTCCCACGCACATAAGAATCCTCATCCTGAAGCCTTGCTAGGAGGGTGTTGACTACGGTTTCTGAGCTATTGCCCAATTTTGCCAAGGCATTGGCTGCACTAACACGCACATCAGATTTATCATCTTCAAGTCCTGCTAGGAGGGTGTTGACTACGGTTTCTGAGCTATTGTCCAAGTTGCCCAAGGCTTCCGCTGCACTCTCACGCACATAATAATCCTCATCCATTAGCAGTGCTATGAAGGCACTGACTACGGTTTCTGAGCTGTTGCCCAATTTGCTCAAGCCATAGACTGCCTGCCTACGAACAAAAGACTCATCATCCATTAGCATTGCTAGGAGGTCACTGACTACGGTTTCTGAACTGTTGCCCAATTTGCCCAAGGCTTCCGCTGCACTCCCACGCACAACATAATTATCATCCTTTAGCCTTGCTATGAGGGAGCTGACTACAGTTTCTGAGCTGTTGCCCAATTTGCCCAAGGCTTCCGCTGCCCTCCAACGCACAAAATAATTATCATCCTTTAGCCCTGCTATAAGGTAGCTGACTACGGTTTCTGAGCTGTTGCCCAATTTGCCCAAAGCATTGGCTGTACTCTCACGCACAACATAATTATTATCCTTTAGCCCTGCTAGGAGGGTGTTGACTACGGTTTCTGAGCTGTTGCCCAATTTGCCCAAGGCATTGGCTGCAATCATACGCACAACATAATTATCATCCATTAGCAGTGCTAGGAGGGCTTTGACTACAGTTTCTGAGCTGTTGTCCAATATGCCCAAGGCTCTGGCTCCACTCTTACGCACATCAGAATTCTCATTCTTTAGCCCTGTTAACAATATTGTAATTACCTGATCTTTTTCCCCTAACTCGTGTCGATATTTTAGCAATCGTGTCTCATCAATCCGATCCGTTCGCCTAGCGTGGCCTACGGCCAATCGCTCTTTCAACAATTCCAATACCTGTGCTTGAAAATCCGTTTCAGACAAACTGCAAATTATCTGAAAAACCTGATCGCGAATCTTATTCACAACCCGCTTATCTTTACTTACGTCCAACTCAATCAACCGCTCCAAAATCTCTTTAACTAAGCCAGGATCAGCACCACGCAAATTTTTCGGGTCTTCTGCAAAACAACTACCAGCAAATAACAAATCCCGATGTAACCACTGCTCGTAATTACTATTATTAGTCAATACTGCCCGAATCGCTTTCGCGGCATTTTTCTGTTTTTGTTGTGCTATTAGCAATAATAACACTTCGCGCCAGTGGGAGTCATGTAAATGCTCCCGAATCTGATTCAAAATAATACTAAAATCATACTCATCCTCTGCTTGATAGTTAATCTCTTGAGCACACAAATATTCCTGAAATGTCTTATGGACAAAAGCATAACAATCTTGCCCCTGCTCATTCAATAAACCGGTGCGATCTCGAATTAAGGTTACAAATGCTTCTGCTTCTTCCTTTGCTTGATATAACTGCACCTGCTTCAAGGTTTTAATCTCTTTACTCAACTGAGCAATCAAATCATCTTGGTTAATAAGCGATGCAGCGCGGTCTTGGGGGTTTCCCCCATGAGCGACTGCATCAAGACGGATACCACCTTCGTTATCTTCACTATTTCCTTGGCTATGAATCCAATAAGCTAACAATTCCATCAATCGGCGCAAATCATAGAAATCTAGATACTTAAATATTCCCTGATTGCTGATTTCTTTGTTAGCATCCCAAGATGTTAACAAGGTTTTAACGGCGCAATTGTAAAGTTCAAACCGTTCTTTGGGCAATACCGCTTGATACCGATGAATTAATGCAATAATTGTCAACAATAACGGATTCCGTGCCAACAAGGTAATCCGGTCATTATCATCCAGCGCCTTTCGTAAACTCTGCTTGCGCCTTTCAGCTTCTGCTTGGTCTTGACAGCGACTGTTATACCAGTTATCAATAAATGCCGAAATCTTCTGGTTATCAAAGGGTTGGATTTGATAGTGGGGAAATTCCTCAGTGCGGAAAAAGTCCCGCCGATAACCAGCCGGTCTAGATGTAATAATAGCGCGATTTCTGTCAAACTGTCCTAAAAAATTCTCGATGCGTTTGACTACATCATGGCGTTTAGCCTCTTCTGCTACTTCATCCAAACCATCCAGCAATATCAACGCTCTACCATCAGACAACCAATGCTCGAAAAATCCCACTGGTAACGGTTTCACTGACATGGTGTTTTCCGCAAATATCCGAGCATAGTCGGTCAGGCTTTTATCGAGATGTCTGGCAAAATCTCGCATCC
>NZ_JAAHHE010000571.1:0-3074 GCF_010692525.1 Moorena sp. SIO3B2 | reverse complement strand
ATATCCATCGCACAGTGCTAGATAATGGCATCGTGGTGATAGTAGTTGAAAATGCTGCTGCTGATATCATTGCCAGCCGTCTATTTATTCGGGCAGGTAGTCAGTTCGATCCACCAAACCAAGCTGGGCTATCTCACCTCGTCTCAGCAGTTATCACCAAGGGAACCCAAGAATTATCCTCCATAGACATTGCCGAACGGGTGGAGTCTATGGGCGCTCAACTTGGTGCTGATGCAGCTAACGATTATTTTCTACTCTCCCTGAAAACCATTGCAGCTGACTGGTTTGAAATGTTACAGCTAGCAGGGCAGATTTTGCGATCGCCTAGTTTCCCAGATGCTGAGGTAGACCTAGAGCAGTACCTAACCATTCAAACTATTCGTGCGCAACAGGAGCAACCCTTTAACATTGCCTATAAGCAATTGCGACAGGCAATGTATCAAGACCATCCCTACGGCTTTTCAGTGTTGGGAGAAGAAGCGACCGTATCTACACTCGGTCGAGCTGACTTAGAACACTATCATCAGACTTATTTCCGCCCCGATAACCTAATAATTAGTATTGCAGGTCGTATTAACTCAGAAGATGCGATTGAGCAGGTAAAGCAAGTGTTTGGGGATTGGCAAGTTCCCGATACACCCCTGAGCAAACCCTCCTTACCGTCCCCCATTGCCCAACCCTGCCAAGTGACTACTGCCCAAGACACGCAGCAGTCGATTGTGATGCTGGGTTATCTTACCTCAGCCGTACAAGAGGCTGACTTTGCTACCCTCAAACTCTTGAATACCTACCTGGGAAATGGTCTTTCTAGCCGCTTGTTTGTAGAACTCAGAGAAAAGCGGGGTTTAGCCTATGATGTCTCAGCATTGTTTCCGACACGCCAGTCGGCTTCTACGTTTATAGCCTACATGGGGACAGCACCGGAAAATACAGAAACTGCCTTGGTTGGTCTGGTTACCGAAGTGGAACGTCTTTGTTCTCAACAACTGAGTCAGGATGAATTGCAAGTTGCCAAAAATAAGCTTCTTGGTCAGTATGCACTAGGTAAACAAACCAATGGTCAGCTAGCTCAAGTCTATGGCTGGTATGAGACGATCGGGCTAGGAGTTGGGTTTGATACCCTATTTCAACAGGATGTGACAAGGGTTACTCCAGAGATGGCCCAAGCAGCAGCTAATCGCTATTTCATTGAACCTTATATTTCTCTAGTCGGACCGGCTGTTGCAATCAACTTTCTGGGTTAACTGAGCAAAGCAAAAACTTGAGGTCTTCTCTGGTTAAAAAACTGGGGAGACCTCAATGTATTGTTGTCAATAAATCCCCTTTAATCGATAAAGTTAAATTAAGTCGTGATAAGATTGAATTTGCTTTAAAAATATGGATTCTATAGACACCACTAACAGCATTATCGGTATAACTATCTTTGGATCAGTAGCCCTTAGCTTAGGGAATTTGCCAGCAGTTGCCCTTGAAGCCAATGGCGTTGTCCCAAAACTGGCTCAAGCAATTACCTCAGTCAAAATCAACCGACCAACTCTCGACATTGGTAGTGAGGGGGAAAGAGTATCTGAATTACAAGCAGTTCTTAAATTATTAGGGTATTACACAGGAGAGGTAAATGGGTTTTATGGAGATAATACTGCGATCGCTGTCTCCAAGCTCCAGCAACAAGCGGGTTTAACTCCCCATGGCATCATGGGAGCTGCTGAATGGAATCTTCTGTTTCCAAGCATCCCACCCAATCCAACATCCTCAACCTCTACTTCAAATCCCTTACCCTCAGCAAGTAGAACACCACCGACCACCTCTGATGGCATCTCAGCTTCATCGTTTCCGAGACCTTCCATCACAGAAGCTATTACCCAAACCACCACAACTCGCCCCAACCCTTCCTCCCCAGCAACCAGCACTGGCTTTGGTAATCGCACTACCACAACAGGCAATTCAGTCACTGTCGAGAGAAGTAAGCCTAGGGCTATAACCTTACCTATTCTCCGACAAGGTATGCGTGGTCCAGCCGTCCAGCAATTGCAGAGGCGACTGAAATCTCTTGGTTTTTTAAAAGCCACAGTGGATGGGGTCTTTGGAGAGGTTACGAAAGCTGCAGTACAAGCGGCTCAGCGCAAGTTCAAACTAGAACCTGATGGCATTGTTGGTCCTGCTACTTGGAATGCTTTGCTACGTTGATGAAATTTTTGTTGAACGCGCACGCGTGGCCGAAAGGCCATGGTTGACGATTGAAAGTTAACTTTTCACTGTTAACTGTTCAATCATCAACCGTCAACAACATACTAGTTATATTTTTAGTTATATTTTTGCCGGTTGACTAATGATCAATCTTGATTGATGTTACTGCTTTGCTTGTTTCTGTTGCTTGAGTTCGTGCTTCAATACGGAACTAATTCCTAACGCTCCCAAAGCTAAAATCCCTAGGGTAGAAGCAGGTTCGGGAATTCTTTCACCTGTAGACAATGACAGCTCAGCACGAGATACAATGGCATCATCTCCATAAAATACCGGAATTTTGCCACTATTGCCATTAAAGACGTTCACGATTTCTCCTGATTCGTAAAACTCCAGTAAATTTAAAGACAGCGATTGCTTAGTTCCTACTGGGAGATTGCGGATCAGATCAATAGTAATAGTATCCAATCCTCTGATACCAAATAAATCGGTAGTAATCAGGGCGTTGTTTGGTGTCAGGTCTAAAATTAGTTTCGCTTGGGATAAGTCATTGATTGATGTTGCCAAGTCAGAAAAATCAAAGCTCCAACTCGTATCTTCATCAATCCCATTACCAAGGGTAGTGCTATCCCCAGTCCTTTCTATGGTAAAATCACCGTTTTGTAGGGTTTGACCAATACTGGCATTTAGTATTGTTGAAGGACTTGAACTGCCAATCGCTTCAGCTGTGAAATCAAGACGACTAGCCAAGGCTTTTTCAGGTATTAAGCAACTGCTCAAAACCACGGCAATTGTAGCCACTGAGAACACTTTTAAAGTAAGCATTTTAATGATCCCAAACCAAAAATCACGTTAGTGTTGATGGAAAAATAACTTTATTATACTTCCTT
>NZ_JAAHHE010000570.1:0-3076 GCF_010692525.1 Moorena sp. SIO3B2 | reverse complement strand
TGCTTTTGTACAAGATCCGAGTTTGGAAGGTGATGCCGCCGGAATCCTAACCCTTGACTTTGATGCACCGGTTTCCGAGCTTGAGTTTGGGGTGGCGCTGAGTACCTTTGCTACTCTCACACCTGGTTTTACAGTGGAACTGTTTGATGATGGCTCCACATTGGTAAATACGATCGCAGTCGATACTAGTTCACAGCCAAGCTTTACCGAGGGTCTGTTCTCCCTTTCTGGTATTAGTACACCAATAGACCGGGTCGTGATCGATTTCAATGATGCCGCTGCTTTCCGCTTCGCCCTTGACAACCTTAGCTTTGAGGAAGCTGGTGTTACTCTAATCGGTACTTCCAACAATGACAGCCTTGAAGGTGGCGGAGGTGACGATATTATCAAAGGGCTTAACAGTCAAGATACCCTTCTAGGCTTTGCTGGGGAAGACTACCTCGACGGTGGTGACGGTGACGATCAACTGTTTGGAGGGGACGGTCATGACACCCTCAAAGGTGGCAATGGTCAGGATACCCTCGAAGGCGGAAATGATGACGATACCCTGATCGGTGGCCCAGGAGATGACATTTTAACTGGTGGCAGTGGGCAAGATACCTTTGTCTTGTCAACAGTAGGCAAACTCACCATCACTGACTTTACCGATGGCGAAGATCTGTTGCAGTTAGATGGTCTGACCTTTGGCCAGATTTCGATTTTTGAACAAAATGACGATACCATAATCACCACCATCAATAATCAACCATTAGCTGTCTTGACTGGTGTAGATTCTGGTGATATCACAGAAGCAGATTTTGTGTTTTAATCTCCTATTTTCTTAATTAAGAATCTCTAAAATAGGTTAGCAAAGGGTAAAGGTTAAAGGTAAAAGGAATTTGAAATAAACCTTGATAACCTTTACCCTTTTCACCGACGACCAGGAATCAAACCCCGACGACCTTCCATGACAGACAACTGCAAAAACTGATGCAGGTGCTGCACATGTGGGTTATCTGGTGGCAATTCCAAAGTTTGGAGGGCTTGAGTGAACGGTTGTCCTGAAAGATAGAGCTTCCGGAATACATTTTTTAGCTGTCTAATCTCACCAGTTGTCAGTCCAGCCCGTTTAAGACCGATTAAGTTAAGCGATCGCACTCGGGATGGATTCCCCTCAACTAGCATATAGGGTGGAACATCCCGGTCAATGCGACTCATCCCACCCACCATAGCTAGACGTCCAATTTGGACAAATTGATGAATTCCCAACACCCCACTAATTCTCACCTGGGACTCAATATAAACGTGACCCGCTATAGCAGTTCCATTAGCGATAATTACATAATCTTCAATTACACAATTGTGAGCAACATGACTATAAGCCATTAGCATATTGCCATTGCCAATTACAGTTGCTTCTCCTGCCCCGGTGGCTCGGTTAATGGTGACGTACTCTCGAATTAGATTATTATCACCAATTCTCACCCAGCTAGGAGCACCATCATACTTGAGGTCTTGGGGTTCCGAACCCAGTACTGCTCCTGGAAAGATTTGATTCCTGGCTCCGATCTCCATTGGTCCAGAAAGAACCACATGGGCACCAATGGTTGTTTCTGGACCAACTTTCACATTATCTTCGATCACCGCGTAGGCACCAATCTGAACTGTCGGGTGTAGTTCAGCACCAGGATGGATAACAGCAGTAGGATGAATAAGTGTTGCCAATTTTCCAAACACCAAAGTGACCAATGACTAACAATACTGGCAGGTTGCAGGTTGCAGGTTGAAAGGTTAAGGTTGACTGTTGCAGGTTGCAGGTTGCAGGTTAAAGGTTGAAGGTTAAAGGTTGCAGGTTTAAGGTTTAATGTTGAAAGGTTAAGGTTGACTGTTGCAGGTTTAAGGGTTAAGGTTGACTGTTGCAGGTTTAAGGTTTAATGTTGCAGGTTGTAGTCATAATATATAACATTAACTTTTAACCTCCAAAGTCAAGTATTTCAAGCAAATAACCTACCCTAAAAGGGACGCCAAAGGCGAACAACCAAATAACTTTCAAGCAAATAACCTACCCTAAAAGGGACGCCAAAGGCGAACAACTAAATAACTTTCTAAGCTCTTGCTAATCATGTTTTAATCCACTATAGAGAACATAAGCTCGCCTTCTGCTGCTTTCTTACCATCAACAGTAGCAACTGAGTGCATCTTACCAAAACGACTGCGCTTGATGGACAACAGTTCCGCAGTCATCACCAGTTGATCTCCTGGCACTACGGGACGCCGAAAACGAACTTTGTCAATCCCTGCAAATACGAATAATCCCTCAGGACTATCGGGCATTTGGGTTAATACAATCCCGCCAACCTGAGCCATAGCTTCCACGATCATCACCCCAGGCATCAAGGGTCGTCCAGGAAAATGTCCTTGAAAAAAAGGTTCGTTGAAGGTAACATTTTTGATACCTACAGCTCTTTTACCTGGAACATAGTCAATAATCCGATCAACTAATGCGAAAGGATACCGATGGGGGAGTAGTTTATGAATGTCTTCGACGGTTAGAACTGTTTTAGTCGATGAGTCATCATTTACATCCTTGGTAGTTCCGGTAGAGTTATTTGGCGTGTTAACGTCAGTCAATGTGGACATAAGCATACTTTAATAAAATTACAGATTGCAGGTTAGTTTGTTAATTTTTAAAGGTTCAACCTTCTTTGTGTTTAACTTGCAACCCATGCGTTCAGCCAGCTTTTTGGCAAGTTGGACATGGAGATGGTGGCTAGCTTTATAGGCCAGGATATGAGCAACAGGAAAACGTCCTAATAAACTCAAATCCCCTACTAAGTCTAAAAGTTTATGACGTACTGGCTCATTTGAAAATCGTAAGGGAGGATTAACCCATCCGTGTTGACCACAAACCAGAGCATTCTCCAAGCTACCACCTTTAATTAAACCGCGATCGCGCAACTGGTCAATTTGATCAGCCAAGCCAAAGGTACGAGCTGGTGCGATCGCATCAGCAAAATTGTCCTTTTCTGGAGTCCAACTATACCATTGTTTACCAATCGCTGGTAACGCAAAGTCAATGCCATAGGTAAATCGAGTT